>JAEWQT010000219.1 GCA_023399105.1 Pseudomonadota bacterium
ACCGCAGCGGTTTCAGCGGCCAGCAAGGCGGCCTCTTCATCACTCAGCAAGGTCGCTGCTTCCTCCTCAGATACCGGCAACGTCAATGCTTCATCCTCAGTCATCAGCGTACCGGCCTGACCGGCACCGATCTGACGCAACAAGGTGGTAATGGAGGGCAAGGCTGACTCATCACCCAGCCCCGTGAGTTGCGTTTGCTGCTGAATACTGCCGGCCAGCGGCAACATTCTGCCTGTCAGAGGCAGGGCGTTGGCTGTTGCCGCCGCCGTTGTTGCCGCTACCCGGGCCGGCAGCAGCGAGGTAAGCACCGACGAAAAAGCCGGTTCGGCGTTGTCACTGCTCCCGCCTGCTGGCGTTAAAGCCGCGCCGGCACTGGCCGCAGAAGCAGCCGGAGCCAATAAAGACAGAGCCGATGAATGAGGGGTTTGCATGCTGTTCTCCACAACCTCAGAAAGGTAACTGTTCAGAGTTCAGCAAAGTCCGGGCCAGTTTTATTAACCAGTGCCTGCAAACAGACGCGCACGGCCACATATTCCTGTTCGATGGCCTCAGCCAACACACAGGTGCCACCCAGATGACCAACACGGCCGGCGTCTTCGAGTTGTTGCAACATATTGGTCAGCCGGATGGCACTGATATTGGCCGCCGCGCCTTTGAAGCTGTGCGCCAGGCTGGCTACCGCTGCACAATCACCGGTATGCAGGGCCTTCTGCAGGCGTGGCAGGCGTTCGTCCGCATCCTGACAAAACAGTGTCACCAATAAGGGGAAGTCTTCCGCCATCATGTCGTACAAAAAACGCAGGGCGGTGTTATCAAAATGATCCTGCAATGCCATCCAAGGCCTCCTGCTCCCGGCGGAGCAATGCGTGCTTCAGCGCTGCTGACGCAAGGCTGCGGCACGGTTGGCCCATTCATCGGCCAGTTTCTGTTGTTGTTTTTCTTCGCTGGCCGCGTGCTCCAGATCGAGCTTGTCCATCAGGCCGGTTAAGGCGCGTACTTTACCATGCTGATTCAGATAACGCTGCCGGGCTTGTTCGGTTTGTTTCTGCAGCAGATTCAGTTTTTCATTTTGCTGCTGCAGCGCCCGCTCAATCTGCTGCATAAAGCCCAGGGTGGCGTGCAGGGTACCGGCGCTGACCATGCCCTGCCCCGGCGTGGAAATACGTTGCTGATACTCGTTGTTATAGCTGACCAGCTGCTGGCGCTGCTCCTGCTCGGCCTGCAGTTGTTGCTGCAGCTCGCCCCAGCGGCGCAGCAGGTTCTGCTCGTCACGTTCAGCCATATCCAGTAAGACCTGCAGCCGTTTGGCGCGCGGGTGCTTTCTCATGCTTTGGCGCCTTTAGCCGCCGGCGGTGACGGGAACAACTCATCCAGCTGCTGTTTGCTGCTGGCCAGGTCAGCCCCTTCGTGCAAGCCCTGACGCAGCATGGCCTTGATGCTGGGTAAACGGTCAATCGCCGCATCGAGCAGATGATCCGTGCCGGACTGATAGGCGCCGACGCTGATCAGATCCTGATTCTGACGGTAATGCGACATCAGCTGTTTGCACAGCTGGGCTTTTTTCAGCCAGTTTTCATCCACGATCTGCGGCATCACCCGGCTGACGGAGGCTTCCACATCAATGGCCGGATAATGCCCCTCTTCGGCCAGTTTGCGCGACAGCACAATGTGGCCGTCGAGAATCGCGCGGCTGGCGTCGGCAATGGGGTCTTGCATGTCATCGCCTTCGCTCAGCACGGTATAAAACGCGGTAATAGAACCACCGCCTTCGCTGCCGTTACCGGTACGTTCCACCAGCTTGGGCAGTTTGTTGAACACGGACGGCGGGTAGCCTTTGGTGGCCGGAGGTTCACCCACTGCCAGGGCAATTTCGCGCTGCGCCTGGGCGTAACGGGTAAGAGAATCCATCAGCAGCAGTACGTTCTGGCCCTGATCGCGGAAGTATTCGGCAATGGAGGTACAGTACTGCGCGGCGCGCAGACGCATCAGCGGGGAATCATCCGCCGGCGACGCCACCACCACGGCGCGCTGCAGGCCTTCTTCACCAAGAATTTCATCAATAAATTCTTTTACCTCACGGCCCCGTTCACCGATCAGGCCCACCACAATAATGTCGGCACTGGTGAAACGGGTCATCATGCCCAACAGCACGCTCTTACCGACACCGGAACCGGCAAACAAACCAATGCGCTGACCACGGCCCACGGTGAGCATGGCGTTAATGGCACGAATACCCACATCCAGCGGTTCACGGATGGGCGCACGGTGCAACGGATTAATAGGGCGCCCCTGCAAATGGCCCTGTTCAATATCCTGCAATGGCCCGCGTTCATCCAGCGGCCGGCCGGTGCCATCCAGCACCCGACCGAGCAGGTTAAAACCTACCGGCACATCGGCGGCCATGGTTAACGGCCACACCCGGGCACCGGGGCGCAGACCATCGACCTGTTCAATCGGCATCAGGAAAATACGTTGTTCATCAAAGCCCACGACCTCGGCTTCAATGTCTTCAGCGCCTTTGCGCTCGACCATACAGCGGTCGCCGACCTTGACGTTAATGCCCACGGCTTCGAGGGTCAGGCCGACCATACGGACCAGGCGCCCGGCGATTTTCGGCTGGTAGGGTTTATCGGGAATGCGCAGGCTGTGCCAGCGGTCACTGAGGCTCATGAGGCTGATCCGGCTCGGCGGCGGGTTCTGACCGGGCAGGTTCCTCTGCTACCGATTTTTCAGGCTGTTCTTCGACTACAGGCCTTTCTACCGGCAGTTCTTCGGCTTCCGGTTCGGCAATGGCTGACCCGGTGGCAACGGGGTCGGCCGGCGGGGGAGCGGTTAAGGGCTCCTCCCATTGCGCCTGTTCAGCGTCATCGGGGAAGGTAACGCTTTGCTGCATCATTTGCGTCAGCACATTGTCGAGCAGCTGCTGCAGGTAATCCTGGCTGGAATATTCCA
>JAEWQT010000297.1 GCA_023399105.1 Pseudomonadota bacterium
GCCTTCAGCCAGGCTTCGCGGGAAATATGCCCCTGCGCTTCCCAGGCTTCCCAATGCGGCTGAATTTCACGCTGCATAAATTTGCGCACGTTATCGCGGAATAACTGGTGCTCTTCGGTATAGACGTGACGTGGAATCATTCTGGTGCTCCTTATTTATTATTAAACGGACTGCGGTTCTGAGGCTGACACCGCAGCCCGGATCACACCGCTCTGCTGCCATTGCTGGATTTGCGCCGGAGCAATGCCCAGGCTGTTTAATACGGCGATGGTATGTTCGCCCTGTGCCGGGCCGGCCGGCTGCGGCGACGGTTTGGCATCGTTAAAACGAAACGGCGTCGCCGGGTAGCGCAGGGTTTGCCCCTGTGGCGTGGTCAGGGTTTGCACCATTTCCCGCGCCAGTAATTGCGGATGTTCAAACGCCTGTTGCGGCGTTAATACCGGGGTGACACAACAATCGGTAGCGGCAAATACTTCACGCCAGTGCGCCTGTGGCTGACTAGCAAATACCGCTGCGACTTCCGCGCGTAATTGTTCAGCCAGTGGCCCCATATCGTGGTAACGGCTTTTCCAGTCAGGCTGTTCCAGTACGTCACACAGCTGATTCCAGAATTTCTGTTCCAGCGCGCCCACCGCCATATAGCGATCATCGGCGGTTTTATAAAGGCTGTAACAGGGGCGTGCGCCGGTGAGCATGTCCTGCCCGCGCGGCATGGCTTTACCCATTAAATTCATCGCCGCCAGCGGAATTACATTATTGGCAAAGGCGCAGTCGGTCATGGAAATATCCAGATAACGTCCCTCTCCGTGGCGAAAGCGCCCCACCACGGCCGCCAGAATCGCCATGGCCGCACTCAGCGTGCCACCGGCGAGATCGGCAATCTGAAAATTGCTCAGTACCGGCGGCCCGCCGGCCTCACCGCTCTGATCCAGAATGCCGGTAATGGCGCAGTAATTCATATCGTGGCCTGCTTTATCGGCCCAGGGGCCGGTCTGGCCAAAACCGGAAAGAGAGCACATGACCAGCTGCGGGTTCACCGCGTACAAACGTTCGTAGCCGAGCCCGAGTTTTTTCATCACCCCGGGGCGGAAACTTTCCAGCAGAACATCGGCTTTCGCCACCAGCCTGAGCAACAGCTGATGACCATCGGGATGGCTGAGATCGAGGCTCACCGACTCTTTGCCACGGTTCAGAATATGAAACACCGGGCTGGTCAGGCCTTTCGGCATGCCCAGAATGCGGGTGTAATCCCCGCCGCCAGTGTCTTCTATTTTTATTACCCGCGCCCCCATATCCTGCAGGTGCAGCGAGCACATCGGGCCAGGCAATAAGCGCGACAAATCCAGCACGGTTAAACCGGCTAATGGCAGAGTCATGCAGAGTCCTCGTTATTGTTATAGGACGTGACGAACCTCAGGCTACCCCTGCCAGCCACCGGCGGCAATGTGCAAAGCGCGCACAATCATTGGCATAAATGTACAATAAACACTTCAATAACTATTCAAAATGGTCATTTTTCCAGGCGGAATTAATCAGAACAGGGCAATTCAGGCCGGCATTCCTTATAATCGCCGCGTTTTGTGCCATCCGGTGCCTCACATCCTTCAGGAGTTTTGCTATGAATCTGCACAATAAAGTGATTGCTGTTACTGGCGCAGGCCAGGGTCTGGGTCGTGCCATGGCCGTGTATCTGGCCGGCAAAGGTGCCCGTCTGGCCATTATCGATCTGGATGAAACCCACATGGCGGAAACCCTGCGCCAGGTGGAAGCCGCCGGCAGCACCGGTCGCACTTACGTATGCAACGTGGCCAAAGAAGATCAGGTGGAAAGCACTTTCACCGCCATCGCTGCCGATCTGGGCGGGCTGCATGGCCTGGTCAACAACGCCGGCATTCTGCGCGACGGTCTGATGGTGAAAGTGAAAGACGGTGAAATCACCAAAATGAGCCTGGCCCAGTGGCAGTCGGTGATCGATGTGAACCTGACCGGTGTATTCCTGTGTGGCCGTGAAGCGGCCATTCAGATGATCAAGGGCGGCGAAGGCGGCTGTATTATCAATATTTCCAGCATTTCCCGCGCCGGTAACATGGGCCAGAGCAACTACTCGGCCGCCAAAGCCGGTGTCGCCAGCATGGCCGTGGTGTGGGCGAAAGAACTGGCCCGTTACGGCATCCGTGCCAACGCCATTGCGCCGGGCTTTATTGCGACCGAAATGACCGCCAGCATGAAACCGGAAGCGCTGGAAAAAATGACCGCTGGTATTCCGGCTAAGCGCATGGGCGTACCGGATGAAATTGCCCACGCGGTGACCTTCCTGCTGGAAAACGACTATATGTCCGGCCGCGTGGTCGAAGTCGACGGTGGTCTGCGTCTGTAATGACGGACACCCACCAGCCTGAAGCGGCCGCCGTCAGCGCGGCCGAACGGCTGTATACCGTGCTGGCGGCCATTCCCGCCGGTACGGTGGTTACTTACGGACAACTGGCAGCCTTAGCCGGTTTTCCGCGCCGTGCCCGGTGGGTGGGGCAAATGCTGCAACAGCTGCCGGAAGGCAGCCGTTTGCCCTGGCATCGGGTGATCAATGCTCAGGGGCGCAGCAGTTTTCCGCCCGCCAGTCCGGCTTATGCCTTACAACTGCAGTGTTTGCGCGCCGAAGGCGTCGAGATTTCCCCCAGCGGACGCATCTGTCTGCAGCGTTATGGCCTGAACTAACCCCCTATAAAAACCCTGATTGCACGGACTTATTTACCCCATCCGCGCTTCCGCCCTACCCATGCCGGTAAAAGATGTCAGCGCCGCACCTGTTTTTTTACCGCCACCTGCCCGACAGTAACGCTCAGAGACTTACTCAGCTCAGCGCAGTGACAACAATAACGACCACACAGCAGCGGAACAGATTATGGCAACTGAATATTTTGACGTTCTTATTATTGGCGCCGGCCTGTCCGGTATTGGTGCCGCCTGTCACCTGAAAAAAGAATTGCCGCACAAAACTTTTGCGATTCTGGAAGGCCGCAACGCCAGCGGTGGCACCTGGGATTTGTTCCGTTACCCCGGCATCCGCTCCGATTCCGATATGTTTACCCTGGGTTATGAATTTAAACCCTGGAACAACAAAAAAGGCATCGCCGATGGCGCCGATATCCGCAATTACATTCGTGAGGCGGCGGCCGAAAATAATGTAGAACCGCACATCCGCTACCAGCAAAAAGTCACCGCAGCACGCTTTAACAGCAGCACCTCGTTGTGGACAGTCGACGTACAGCAGGCCAATGGCAGTACGAAAGAATACAGCTGCCATTTTTTGCTCAGCTGCACCGGTTATTACAGCTACGAGGAAGGTTTTACCCCGGAATTTGCTGGCCGCGACGATTTCAAAGGCCAGATTATTCACCCGCAATTCTGGCCGGAAAATCTCGATTACCGTGGTAAAAAAGTCGTGGTCATCGGCAGTGGTGCAACAGCCGTAACACTGGTGCCGGCCATGACCGATAAAGCCGCGCACATTACCATGCTGCAGCGCTCGCCATCCTATGTATTAACCGTGCCGCAACAAGATGCCATGGTGAAGGTATTGCGCGCGCTGTTACCGCAGAAATGGGCCTACCGCCTTATCCGTGGCCGCAACGTTTCCATTACCCTGGGGCTGTTCCGCTTCTGCAAAGGCTTTCCCAATGCCGCCCGGAAATTGCTGCAATGGACGGTAAAAAAACAGTTGCCGGCCGGCTTCGATATGCAGCACTTTACGCCGAAATATAATCCCTGGGACGAGCGTCTGTGTGCGGTTCCGGAAGGCGATATGTTTAAAGCCATCAGCGCCGGCAAAGCCTCGGTAGTGACGGACCATATCGACCGCTTTGTGGAAAACGGCATTCTGCTGAAATCCGGTAAAACGCTGGAGGCCGATATGATTATTACCGCCACCGGCCTGAAGGTGCAGATGCTGGGCAAAATGCAGGTGAGCGTGGATGGCCAGCCGTTCGTGCCGAACCAGAGCATGAGCTATCGCGGGGTGATGTTCGAAAACCTGCCCAATATGGGCATGGTATTCGGCTACACCAACGCCTCCTGGACCTTAAAAGCGGATCTTATTTCCAGCTACGTCTGCCGTTTGCTGCAGCACATGGATAAGAAAGGCGTGCGCCAGGTGACGCCGCGCAACCATAACGCCGGTATTAAGCGCCTGCCCTTTATTAACATGCAGTCGGGCTATATTGCCCGGGTCAAAGACCAGATTCCGCAGCAGGGTGACGAACGGCCGTGGAAGCTGTATCAGAATTATTTTCTCGATATGACGCTGCTGAAACTGGCCAGCCTGGACGACCCGTCCCTGGAATACAGCAACCCGGTTTCCCAGGGCCGTAACCAGCCCAGCGAAGCCGTCTGAGCTGTCTGAATGAAGACAGGCGCTTCAGGATGAAGCGCCTGTTCTGATCAGCCGGTTACAAGCCATCCGGATAGGGGTGTTTAATCACCAGATACGGATCGCCCTCACCCTGAATAGCCGCCCATTCTTCCGCACTCAGCCACTGTTGTGGCGGCTGGCCACTCAGGCGCGCCAGCGCCGCTACTGCATCGGCCCAGGTGCAGTGGTTGGCAAAGAGTAACGCTTCGGTATCCAGCGTCCCGCCCTGATTCACATAGCCCAGCGCCACCGTGCGCGCCGGTCCCAGATCCAGCAGCCGGGCATGGCCCAGCAGCACTTCCGGACGGGTATGGGTTAAGAACACCCGGCCCTGCACCCGGGCCGGGAACAGCGATTCCAGTACCGATGCATCGGCCATAATTTCGGCTTCATGGGCATCGCGGGCAATGCGGAAACGGCCCGGTTCGAGCAGATAAATGAGCGAATGCGCTACGCCCCGCTGCTGCAGGCGATCGGACGCTTTCAGCGCCTGCTGCAACTGAAACGCCCCGCAGGCCACCAGCTGCAGATCGGTACCACAATGACCCCGCACGCAAATAGCGCCATCGCGCACCAGCGCTGCCGCCTGTTTGCCATCGAACACGGTCGGCACCACAGATTTCGGCACCACTAAGTTCCAGACCGTACCCAAATCGCCATAACAGGCTTTCAGACAAGCCATGGCGCTGTTGCCATCGGCCGGGAACACCACCCGCGCCATATCGGACATTTCACCCAGCAAGGCTTCCGCCAGGCTGGGGTCCTGATGGCTCTGTTCGTTTTTGCCGTTTTCCCACAAGTGCGACGTAGAAATAACCGGAATACCCAGCCAGGAAGCCGGATCGTTGGCTTCTTTCTGGTGGCGGGAAAAAATAATGCTTTGCCGCAACGCACCCTGCATTTTGGTGGAGAACGCTTCGTACGACACCACCATGTTCAGACCGGCCTGATTGGCCAGACAGGCGCTGACCACGGCTTCTTCGTTAAGGGCGGTAATCACGGCACCGTCGACGGCCTCGGCCACCCCGTCTTCCGGATCAGTCACCCGGTGTTTCAGGTGATCAAGGGTCTGGTTCATGCGGTTGGAGCTGAGTTCGTCCGGGTTACCCACCCGCACGCGCAGCTGCGGGTTCACCTCAATCAGGTCAACAAAATAGCCATCCAGCGCCGCCATGGGGGAAATGTTGTCTTTGTGCCAGTGCGGGTCGTGGCGGTTCACCGTCACCGCCACCGGTGTGACCGGGTTTTTGGGTTGCTTCAATTCAGCCACGGCGGCACGCCATTGCTGCTCATCCTGCCACAGGGCTTTGGCTCCTTTGTGGAAGAAACGCAGCGCCTCCGCATCGCGGCGCGGGTTGCTGCCCAGCGGTAAACCGTGAGCGGCGTTAGTTCCGGCACCCGGGAAACCATAACCCTTGATGGTTTCAGCAATGCAATAGGGCAATGCCACCGGGTAACGGCTGTCACCGCGCTGTACCGCCGCACCCAGGCGCTGTAATTCCTGCTCCATGGCAAAAATGGCGCAGACAAAGGCGGCCGGGTCACGGCCATCGATCACAAAGGGCGCAAAGCCCTGATGGCGCAGATGTTCCACAAACCATTCGCTGCCGCCCTGCTGGGCGACCGTGGTGCGCTGGTCAATGCGACGGCCGTTGGCAATCATCACCGGACTGACTAACCCCGTGTCTTCAGCGCGCCACCAGCGCGCCGCCCAGTCGCTGCCGCGCTGCTCTTCAAAGGCGCCATCGCTTAAAAAGGCCACCAGCCGCTCACCGGGTAACGGCTGATGCACATATTGCAGGCCGGCAAAGCCCAGGTAACCACCTTCAATACGGGCGCCAGCGGTATGCACATTCACATGGCTGCCCAGTGGCGACAGCGGTTTGCCGTCCGGGCGTACCCGGTAATTGTAAAAATCGCGGGTAAACCGGCTTAAACCCTCATCGTTCAGAGGATACTGCTGGCAGCGCTCCGGCAGTGCGGTGCCGGTGAGTAATTGCAGGGCATCCACCGCCGCCACACAGTGCCCCTGCCCCATCAGCCAGTCACGCGGCTGACCGGTTAAGCGGTTCAGCGCCAGCATACCGGCATAAGCCGGCACCATGTTCAGCGAACCGCCGGTATGGCCCTGTGGATCACGTTTGAAATCTTCCGGCTGCATATCACGGCCATCCAGATACACATTTTTGGCGTAGGTCATGTGCACCACCAGCCACATCGCCTGATTGGTGAGCCGATCGAGAGCGCTGAGCGCCTGGTAACACTCGCCAACGTCAGCAATATGGCCGGCGGCCAGCAGTTCTGCCGCCAGCGCTGCGACCTGCACCTGAGTTTTGTCGCTGTGGCGGATAACGCCGCCGCCAGCCGCCCAGGCGGCAAAACCGGCATGCTGTTCGCGTAACTGGCGCGCGCTGGCAGTCAGCGTCTGCACAGATTCGGGTTGGGTCAGCGTGTGATACAGGTTCATAGTCAGGCTTCCTTCAGATGCTGCTGAATGGCAGGTACCAGCAGCGGGCTGATATCAATGGCGTTGGTCGGGTGCGGAATGCAGTTGCAGGTGACGACCCCGGCCACCGGGCCAGCCTGCATTTCTTCGGCGGCCGAGGGCAAACCCGCCCCGCCTTCGGCAAATACGGCGTGCACACCGATGCACAAGGGTTTTTGTAAGCCCTGCTGCACCAGTTGCTCGGCGGTACGCAGCATGGTGTGGCCAGTCGAAATAATATCGTCCACCAGCACCGGCTGATGCCCGGCGTAACGCTGCACATCGGGCAGGTCGACGGCCACATCGCGGTCACCACTGCGGATTTTGGTTAACACCAATACGTCACAGCCCGCCTGTTCGGCCACTTCCCGCGCCCACTGTTCACTTTCTTCATCCGGGCCGATGATTAGCGGGTTGCGCACCTGCTGGCGCAGATAGCGGGCAATTTCACTGGTCGCGTGCAACGCCGTGGCCGGAATGCGGTAGATTTCATTCAGGTGGTGGTAACGATGCAGATGCGGATCAATGGTGATTAAAAAATCAAAACTCAGGTTAATCAGTTCGGCAAAGTATTTAGAGGTTAAACATTCCCCCGGCTGAAAGCGGATATCCTGGCGCATATAGGCCAGATAGGGAGCCACCAGACCGATACGGCGGGCGCCCATATCACGCAGATGGCGGGCCATAAACCACAGCGCCAGGGCTTTTTCACCGGGCTGATGCAGATGACACAGCACAATTATATCGGCCCCCTGCACATCGGCCGGCACATTAAAATACAGCTCGCCATCAGGAAAATGACGGCGTTCCAGTGGCAACAGGGTGACCGGTTCATGCTCACTGAGTTGTCCGGCCAGCCTGGTGGCCAATGCCTGATGATCGTCCAGACACAGAATAAAAGTCGGCATAATGGCTCCTTAAACCACTTCGTCTTCGATGCGGATTACATCGGTGTGGCCGTTGAGGAAATCCAGCGCATAGGCCAGCTCGCCCGGCGCTTCGGCGTACAGGGTAAACAGCGGATCGCCGGCCTGAACCTGATCGCCCAGCGCCACATGCAGGTCCATGCCGGCACTGCGGGCGTTCGGGGCGCCGGCCAGCGATGCCAGCCGGGCCAGAAAGCGATTGTTGAAATAGGCCACAACACCAGAACGCTCAGCGCGGATAACGTGGCTGTAATCGGCCAGTTGCGGCTCATTAAAGCCACCCTGGGCCAGACAGATGGCTTCAAACCTGGCCATGGCCTGACCGGATAACAAGGTACTTTGCGCCAGCGCATAGCCTTGCCCGGGTGCGGCTTTATCGCCCATTTCCAGCAATACACCGGCTAATTGCAGCGATTTTTCGCGCAGATCCTGCGGTGCATGGCCATCGTTGCGCAATACCTGCAACACATCGCGGGCTTCCAGCGCCGGGCCGATACCCCGGCCAATCGGCTGGCTGCCATCGGTAATCACCGTGCGCACATCCAGCCCCAGGGCTGCACCGGTTTTTTCCAACAGATATTTCAGGGTTTGCGCGGTCGCTTGTGAGCGTACTTTGGCGGTTGGCCCCACCGGAATATCTATTAAAACCTGCTTTGAACCGGCGGCCACTTTTTTGGAAATCACCGAGGCCACCAGCTGCCCTTCGCTGTCCAAATCCAGCGCCCGCTCGACGCGGATTACAATATCGTCGGTAGGGCTGAGGCTGACCGAGCCGCCCCAGGCCAGACAGGCCCCCTGCTGCTGCACTACCGCCTGCATACGGGCAAAGTCGAGGGTGACCGGCGTCATCACTTCCATGGTGTCGGCGGTGCCGGCCGGCGAGGTAATGGCACGACTGGAAGTCTTTGGCATCAGCAAATCATTGGCCGCCACAATGGCGACCACAACCGGCGTGGTGCGGTTACCCGGCAGCCCGCCGACGCAATGTTTATCCAGCACTTTATCCTGCCCCCAGTCAAAGCGCTGACCACTGTCGACCATGGC
>JAEWQT010000328.1 GCA_023399105.1 Pseudomonadota bacterium
AGCTGAGGGCCTGCGCCGGTGATTCCTGTTCGCCCTGCAACACCACGCCGCCCAAATGAAATACCAGCCCCTGCCGGCGCGACAACACCGTGGTGCTGAGCTGGTCGTACAGTTGCTCGGCCAGCACCGCCGCCTGGGCTTTGCCGGTACAGGGCAGATACAGTGCAAAATCACTGCCACTGCGGCGACCGGCAAACGCAGCGCTGTAACCCTGCAACCAGAAACGCAGCTGGCGACCCAGACTGTGCAATAAATCATCGGCGGCCTGGCGGCCCTGCTGCTGATTCAGCTCGGCCAATTGCTGCAGTTGCAGCAATAACAGCACACCGCTGTGGCCATCACGGCGCTGCAGAATATGTTCCAGCCGCTGGTCAAAGCCGCGCCGGTTTAATAAACCACTGAGGCTGTCGCTGAAGGTTTCGGCGCGCAGCTGTTCGGTTAAGGCCGCCTGTTCGGTAAAGATGGTGCGCAGTTTTTTCACCATCTGGTTCATGGCCAGCACCATCTGACGCAATTCCCGCGCTTTGGGAATGTTGCGCTGCACCGGCCATTGGCGGTTGCAGATCGCCTGTGCTTGTTTTTCCACTTCCGCCAGTGGCCGCAGCAGCCAGCGCAATAACCATTGCAATAACAGCAGGCTGAGCACCAGCACCAGTCCGTACCATTGCAGTTCGTGGCGCACCATGGTCCATAAATCCTGATAGGCCGGGCCGCTGTGGCTCAGCAGCCGCAACGTGCCCAGGCGTTGCCAGCCGCTGGTGACGTCGGTTTCGGCAACCAATAAATCCAGCGCAAACAGGCGCGGCAACCAGTCCGGCACATTACTTACAACGTCATCAGCGCGGCGCTGCAACTGGCTGCCATCGGTCGCCTGCAATTCAATCAGGGCAAAGAAACCACGATCAAACAGCGCATCCATCTGGCGCTGCAGCTGTACCGTATCGCCGGCCGTCTGCGACATGGATAACGCCAGTGAGGTAGCGGCATCGTAGGCCCTGGCATTCAGCTGTTGCTCAAACGCACTGCGGGCATTGCTGAGCGTCAGCAACAGGCTGCCGCTGAGCAGAATCAGAACCAGAAGGCCGGTGAGAATCGAGAATTGCTGTCGCAGAGTCATGGCACTGCTTCCTTGTTATCAGTTCTTGTTATTTGTTGTTGTGCGCGGTTATAAATCCATGCCCTGAGCCTGCATACGCAGGCGCAGGTCGGTCCAGAGGTCGAGCTTGTTCGGATTGCCCATCAGAATGCCCTGCCCTTTCAGGCGCTCCAGCCACATACCTTCCGCATTAAAACTGTACACCGGCACCAGATCCGGGCGCTTGCTGGCTGGGGCAATAATATTGATCAGGTTATCCAGCACTAAGGGCACCGCATCCGGCGTGGGAAAGTAGGTTAATACCATGTGCGCTTCGTTCAGGCGAACCGCTTTCACATAGGTAATGCGCAGTTTGGCGGTATCCACGCCAAGCTGGCGCAACGAGTAGTATTTGGCGATCACATAGTCTTCGCAGTCGGCCCCGGCGGTGGTCAGAATGTCGTAGGGCGTGGCCCAGTAATCGTCCTGCTGCCAATGTTTCAGATCGCTGATAAACGGAACTTCGCGGTTAAAAAACGCATTCACGGCAGCCAGCTGTTCAGCCTCCGGCGCGCCGGCCAGATTGGTCAGTAAATCCTGCCAGCGTTGCAGTCGCGCCACGGCGGCCGCGTCGAAATCCTGCCCGGCCTGTTCCAGCAGGGCTTCCGGTACGGTCCGGCGGGCATCGGCACCGGCACGGGTAACCAGCAGCAGGCCTGCCAGTAACAGGACAAACAGCAGGAAAACACGGCGGCACATTGTTGTTATTATGGGTGCGGACATAAAAGCACTGACAGAGCCGGCAAGGGCGTTAAGCATACGCGAAGTTAACAGCCTGAAACCATAATGCCGTCGATCTGTTTACAAAAGCTGCTATGCTCAGGCCATCTGGTTTGCAAAAGTAATAATAATGTCTGAGACCGAAATGCTCAGTGCTGCCGAACGTCTGAAGCAGCACTTTTCTGCCCGGGTACTGAATCAGGTCCGGCAGGTTATTGATCTGTGGCGGCAATTGCCTGGCAGCCACTGGTCGGCCGAACGCATGGCCGATTTCCGCACCGGTTGTGAAAAGCTGCAAAAATTTTCCCAGCGTTTTGAAGCCGAGCGGCACGAACAACTGGCGCGCTCGCTGTTGCAGATTCTGCACAGCATTCAGCCCGGCCGCAGCCCTGACAGCGCGCAGCTGGAACAGCTGAACAAGCTGATCATTGACCTCAGTAAAACCGCCCTGCGCCACACCGATGACAAATCCACCGGCGTACCCATTCCGGAAAAGAAACCCGTGTACCTGGCTCTCAGCCATCAGGATCAGGCCGCGTTAATGGCCGAGCAGATGCAGTATTTCGGCTTGCGCCCGGAACGCCAGAATTCGGTCGCAGAATTTCAGCAGGCCCTGCAGCGCCGCCACCCCTCGGTGCTGGTGATTGACCATGATTTCGGCGGTCCGCAACAAGGCGTTGCGCTGGTGCAGCAGCTGCAACAAAGCCGCGAAAATCCGTTACCGGTACTCTTTACTTACAGCGGTGACGAACGGCCGGCACTGGCCGAACAACTGCAGATGATGCGCTGTGGCGGTGTGGGCATTTATAACGAAACCGATGTTCACAGCCTGATTGGTCAGCTGGAATCCCTGCTCGATGTGACCCCTGAATCGCCTTACAAAGTGCTGGTTATTGATGACTCCCGCGCCCAGTCACAGCACACTAGCAATGTGCTGAACAAGGCCGGGATGCTCACTGAGGTGATCAACGACCCTCTGACCGTGCTGGACGTACTGAACGGTTTTACCCCGGATCTGATCCTGATGGATATGTACATGCCGGGCTGCAACGGCATGGAACTGGCCAAGGTGATCCGTCAGCAACGCCAGTATCTGAACCTGCCCATTATTTACCTCTCCGGCGAGGAAGATCGCGAACGTCAGCTGGCCGCCATGGCCGAGGGCGGTGACGACTTTCTGACCAAGCCGGTGGAAAGCAATCATTTGCTCACCACCGTGCGTAACCGCATTGTCCGCGCACGGCAGCTGCACCAGCTGATTGCCCGCGACAGCCTCACCGGCCTGCTCAACCACACCCACCTGTTGGGGGCCTTGCAGGAGGCCATGCGCCGTAATACCGACCGGCCGCTGACCTTTGTGATGGTGGACATCGACCACTTCAAACAGGTGAACGATACCCACGGTCACCCGGTTGGCGATCTGGTGATCCGCAACCTGTCGCTGTTTTTACGCCAGCGGCTGCGCAAATCCGATCCCATTGGCCGTTATGGCGGTGAAGAATTTGCCGTGATCCTGCCCGATGCCGACGAAGCCCAGGCGATCAGCATTATGGACGATATCCGCGCCGGCTTTGCCAACCTGCTGCACGATGGCAAAAGCCTGCGCGTCAGCTTTTCCTGTGGCCTGGCGCAATGGCAGGGCGAAAGCCTGAGCGAGCTGGTATCCGTCGCTGACCAGGCCCTGTATCAGGCCAAGCATCAGGGCCGCAATCAGGTCGTCGGCGCCAGCAGCCTGCCCAGTCACTAACCCCAACCGACAGGGCGGGCCGCTGCTGCGCTGGACGCTGTGCTGCTTTTTCGGCAAACTCGCCGGCTTCTGACTGCAAATCCTTTCCCGACTGCAAGGTAATCCCGCTATGGCAGGCATACTGGTTTTACAGGGGCCGAACCTGAATCTGCTCGGCACCCGCGAGCCGCATATTTATGGCAGCACCACGCTGGCCGATATTGAACAACGGCTGCAGGCACAATCCGCCGCCGCGGGCTTCACGCTGGAACAATTCCAGAGCAACGCCGAACACGAGCTGCTGAACCGCATTCATGCCGCCCGTACCGATGGCACCGTCTTTATCATTATTAATCCGGCCGCCTTCACCCACACCAGCGTCGCGCTGCGCGATGCCCTGGCCGCGGTCGCCATTCCCTTTATCGAAGTACACATTTCCAACGTGCATGCCCGTGAGGCCTTCCGTCAGCATTCGTACCTGTCGGATATTGCCGTCGGCGTCATCGCCGGGCTGGGCGTGCAGGGCTACGAACTGGCGTTACAGGCCGCCGTTAAGC
>JAEWQT010000333.1 GCA_023399105.1 Pseudomonadota bacterium
TTCCACCAGTAAACGCTCTGTTTCATCCCAGCCAATACAGGCATCGGTAATGGACTGGCCATAGGTTAATTCGGCCCCATCGTTCTGCCGTCCGGCGGTAATGAAGCTTTCCAGCATCAGCCCGAGAATGCCGTTATTACCCGCCACCCGCTGCGCCACCACCTCACGGGCAATGGCTGGCTGCCGGTCGTGCTGTTTGCAGGCGTTATCATGGCTGCAATCGACCAGCACTTTGGCCACACAGTCGCCCTGCTGCAACGTGGTGAGCGCGGCGGCAATGGAATCGGTATCGTAATTGGTAATACCGCGACCACCGCGCAGCACCAGATGGGTATCGGGGTTGCCGGGAGTATCCAGCATCACCAGCCGGCCATCGGCATCCACGCCCAGCGTATGGTGGTTGTGTCGGGCGGCGATCATGGCGTTCACGGCATTAGCGGCCGAGCCATCGGTGCTGTTTTTAATGCCCACCGGCATGGGTAAATGGCTGACCATTTCCCGGTGCGTCTGCGATTCCGCCGTGCGCGCACCAATGGCGGTCCAGCTGATCAGGTCGTCCAGGTAGCTCATCACCAGCGGGTTCAGCGCTTCGGTGGCCAGCGGCAATCCCAGCTCAGCCAGCTGCAGCATCACCGCCCGCGAACGGCGGATGCCTTCGGCCATATCACCGTTACCGCTGCGTTCCGGGTCGTAGGCCAGCCCTTTCCAGCCAATGCTGGTGCGCGGTTTTTCCACATAGGCGCGCATCACCAGTAACAGGCGGTCGCCCAGCTGTTTATTCAGCGCCGCCAGCCGGCGACCGTAATCCAGCACCGCCGCTTCGTCGTGAATGGAGCACGGGCCGGTAATAACCAGCAACTTGTCCGACTGGCCATGCAGCGCTTCGCGGATGTGCTGACGCTGACGCTCAATCTGCACAGTTAATTCTGCGCTTAACGGCATCTCGGCCTTTAAATCGCGCGGTGTGCTCAGGGGGCGAACCGCCAGTTCGCGGCGGTTGGAATCCAGGGTGTTTGTTGTGTTCATGTTGTGCCTCGTACCGGAAAAAGATCATAAAAAAACCCCGCCTGGCGGACTGCCAGCGGGGTTTTGTATTCCGGTGGCAGTCGGTGTGTACCGAGCTGCCCTGGGGCTGTCTGAGCATGGCTCAGATCAGGGGCGGCCCGGCCTCTGGCTAAAGTAATAGCCATAACCAAACCACCAGCCGCACACAGCCACAACCGCACCGGCAGGCTGAGCTGCAGTGCGGTTAAGAGAATGTACGGAGCAGGAGTTCTGTGTGTTCATGCCAACGAATATACGCCGCTTATCTGAGTTTTCAACCCCGCCAGCGCCAGCGTTGTGGCATCAGGCTGTTGCAAAACCGGCTCAGGCCTCGGCAATAATGACCGCACGCAGCGGGGCCGGATAGCCTTCAATGGTTTTATTCACATCGGCCGGGGCAAGAAAATCGGCCAGCGAGTTAAAACGCATCCAGTCGGTCTGGCGTTGTTCCTGCAATGACGTCTGGTTTAAATCCACCACCCGCGCATTTTTAAAGCCGGCGCGCCGGCACCAGAGCAACAGCGTTTCGGTGCTGGGAATAAACCACACATTGCGCATCATGGCGTAGCGGTCTTCCGGCATCAGCACGTCACCCAGCGCCCCCTCTATTACCAGGGTTTCCAGCACCAGTTCGCCACCGGGGCGCAACGCGTCTTTTAGTTCCTGCAGATGCTCAATGGGGGATTTACGGTGGTACAGCACGCCCATGGAAAACACCGTATCAAAGGCTTTTAAATTGGCCGGTACGTCTTCCATTTTTAATGGCAATAAATCGGCATCAGCGCGCTGACCGGCAGCCTGCAGGTATTTTTTATAGGCCTGAAACTGCATTAAAAATAACCGCGATGGGTCAATACCGATTACCCGCGCCGCGCCAGCGCCGAGCATACGCCAGACGTGATAACCGGAACCGCAGCCGACATCCAGTACCAGCCGGTTGGTTAACGGCGCAATATGCGGCGCCACCCGTTCCCACTTCCAGTCGGAACGCCATTCAGTATCAATATGGGTACCAAAAAACTGAAACGGGCCTTTACGCCACGGCATTAAACCGCGTAGCGCACTGTGTAATTGTTGCTCCTGCCCAGCCGTAATAACCGGGCTGTGCAGGCCTAAATCGTGCACCGTTAAATCCGCCTGCACCTGGTCAATTTCCGGCAGCGCGGCCACGGCGTCCAGCCAGCGCTGCTGATCACCGTGCTCTTTTTCCTGCAGAATTTGTTGTAACTGCTGTGGCAACACCGCTGCCCAGGGCGCCAGCTTGCCCTGCTGCATAAATACCAGCACGTCATCGAACCAATGCAGAATGGTCTGTTCGTTTAACATAAAAATTTGCTTATTTAATGGCCAGGAACGACACGAAATTAAAACACTGATACCAGCGGATGACCTTGGAAAAACCGGCAGTTTGTAAGCGCTGAACATGCGCCTGTTCGGTTTCCGGAATTAGTACGTTTTCAATGGCGCTGCGCTTCTGGGCAATTTCCAGCTCGGAATAGCCGTTAGCGCGCTTGAAATCCAGATGCAATTCGTCCTGCAGACGCTGCTCCTGTTCCGGAAAGCATAATTTCTCCGACAGAATCAGCGCGCCACCCGGTAAGGTAGCGGCAGCAATATTGCTTAACAGCGCCAGCCGCTGCTCCGGCGCAATAAACTGCAGCACAAAGTTGAGCGAGGTAACGGACGCCCGCTCCAGCGGATATTCCAGGATATCGGCGCACAGCATCTGCACCGGCACCCGGCCTTCGTCCAGCGCCACGTAATGTTCGGCGCGCTCAATCATAGAAGCGGAATTATCGATGCCGATAATGTGGCAGCCTTCGGCACGCACACCGTGACGCATAGCCAATGTAACGGCACCCAGCGAACAGCCCAGATCGTACAGGTTAGACCCCGGCTGCGCGTAACGGCCGGCAATAATGCCCGACATCGCCACGGTTTCGGCATAGCCCGGCACCGAGCGTTTGATCATATCGGGAAATACCCGCGCCACCGCCTGATCAAAGGTAAAACCCGGCACCTGCGCCAGGGGGGTGCTGTAAATGGTGTCGGGCTGGCTGTCGGCCGAGGCCGAGCGTGACTGGGCGTTGGGATCAATGGTGGTCATGGCAAGGCTGGCGTTTTTCTGTACAGGGCGCGCATTCTAGCCCATGGCCGGAGCGGCAGCCACCAGCTTCACCACCTGAGAAGATTCAGAGCGGCATCAAAAGGTAGTACTTTCTTCGTATATTAGTATTCGTTTCTGAATCGAATTTTGACGTTTTCAGGAAGTATCCTTAGTCTCCGTGAACCCATTGGGTATGACAAGGAAGCTAGGTTAATGCTTACAGCAGCTGGCCTCCTGTTGTTGCATATAATTTCATGGAGAATCCGGATGAATTCTGTTTTAAAAGCAACCAGCCTGGTTGCACTGACCTGCGGTCTGGTTGCCTGCGGTGGCGACACTGAAGATAACACCACCTCACCTCAAAACTACCACGATATCACAGTTGACCTGCAAGGAACTGTATTTGACGCAGTAACCGGTCAGCGTATCAGTACCGACGGCTTAAAGGTGACGTTGGTTCAAGGTGACAACTACCGTACCGCCAAAACCAATGGAGATTTTCAGGGTGACTACTTCATTGGCAATATCCCTGCCAGTGCTGCTACCCTGAATAACATTACTTACCGTATCATTGCTGAAAAAGACGGTTATCAAACCATCGAGAGCACCTACCAACCATTAGCGTCAGTTGTAACCGATGCCGAACTCTTACAAGATCGCAAGGTAGCTGAACTGGGTAATTTTTACATGTACCCAAACGGCGCCGCTGTACACGACTTGTCAGTTAAGGTGTTCTATAACGGCCAGCCGGTTAATGGTGCAACCATTACCTTACAACCGCAAACAACCGCCACTACCGCCATCACCAATCCTGGTGCAGGCAGAACCTTCACTCAAGATGCAGGTTTCAAAGCAGCACCAGTGTCAACAACCGATGCCAATGGTCTGGCGACTTTTCCGGCCAGCAGTCTGGTGTTAGGTGCAACCTATCAATTTAAAGCACTGCCAATTAAACATAACGGTTATGACTTAATCTTAACCAATGGTGCAACCGTTACAGCAGGAACCTATACAGCAGGAACCGACGCTTCTCAAACAACCCTGGTTATGAAT
>JAEWQT010000344.1 GCA_023399105.1 Pseudomonadota bacterium
ACGCAGTAAAAATCTTAAGCGAACACAACATCGCGGTTCATGCCATCAGCATCGACAACAACCTGCCGTACCTGATGACCAGCGATGCACTCAGCTGCCCGGATATTTCACCGCTCAGCCGTGTGCGCCACAGCGACGGCCTGGTTGTTTACCGCGCCTGCTTATGTGGCTGCGTACTGCAATTTCAAATTAACGAAGCTGAGGAGCAGGCCGCATGAAAACCATCCGCCGCTTACTTCCGAAACTGCCCGCCGCGTTATTGCTGATCGGTGCCGTGGTGCTGATGCAAAAACACGCCTGGGAATTCTGGAGCCAATACGACGCCACCTTTGGGCCGCTGTGGGCGGTCATGCTGGAAGGGGCGGCGCTGTGGTTATGGAGCCAGCGCAGCATCGCCAAAAATGCACTGGCGCTGGTTGCCAGCCTGCTGGTGCTGGCCGGCCCGCTGTACCAGGTCAGCGCACCCGCTATTCAGCAGTATCAGCAATCCACTACCGCCCCGGCGTTGTACGCCAAGCGCGAACAGCAACTGCTGGCCGATCAGCAGCGCCTGACCGACAGCCTGGCACGCTACAACGCCAACAGCGAAACCCGCGCTGGCTGGCTGGGTGCCATTACCGGAACACAGGCCGAATTAACAGCGGTTAATGATCAATTAACGGCACTTTATGCCGAGCAAGCACAAGCCCAGCCAATGACCTGGCAGGCACTTGCCGTCATCGCCATGCAGGCCACCGCGCTGCTCATCTTCCAGCTGCTGATCGTGTTGTGTATCCGCGCCATTACCGAACCCGCCGCAGCACTCACCGCTAAAGCGGCCAGCAAGCCGGAACCATTTACCGCAAAGAAATCCGCCAACGCTCAGCGCCTGAAAGCGGCGGCGTAATTATCCAACTGACACAGGCACAACGAGTAAGGGGGCCACCATGAATAACGAACACGAACCCATCTGGATCGGCACCTGCCCGAAATGCGGGCCGGTACGAATAGAACAGCACACCAAACCAACCAGCTGCCCGCAGCCGGTTCTGTTCGGCACCCGCATCGCCAGACGCTGCCGCGAAACACTGACCAACGTAATGAGTACACGAGGTAAATCATGAACACAGCCATGCACATTCCCGAAGGCTTTATGCAAAACGCCGCCGGCCATCTGGTGCCCGAAGCCCAGGTGCGCGAGCAAGACAAACTGCGAGATCAGGTCGTTACCGAACTGGCCCAGCGTGCGCTGCAATTAAATCAGGCGCTCACCGCCTTCAAAAAGCAGGCGCTGGCCGATATCGCCGACACCATCCAGATCGCCGCCGACAAATGGGAAGTCGATCTGGGCGGCAAGAAAGGCAATATCAGCCTGACCAGCTACAACGGCGCATTCAAAATTCAGCGGGTATACGCCGAGCGCATTACCTTCACTGAAGAACTGGAAGCCGCAAAAGAGCTGTTCGGCCGCTGCTTAGACCGCTGGACAGAAAAAGCCGACAACAATATCCGCGCGCTGATCGACCGTGCGTTCCGGCCGAATAAATCCGGCCAGATCCGCACCGCTGAATTGCTCGGATTGCTGCGGCTGGAAATCGACGACGCCGAATGGCAAACCGCCATCGAAGCCCTGAAAACCTCCATCAACGTCAGCGGCTCCACCGTTTACGTGCGGGTGTATCAGCGCATCGGTGATTCAGATCATTACCAGATGATTCCGCTGGATCTTGCGAGTGTGTGATGACAGAGAAAAAACAACGAAAAGCCGCTGATGATCTGGCTAGGGTTCATTCGGTCATGAATGAAGATGAGTTTTTCCAGTACATCGCTGAGATGGTAGTCATCGGTCTCGGGTGCATATATGCATCGCAGGGCAAAGAGTTTCACGATGACTTTCTTCAGGGGGCTAAACAAAACCCTCTTCCGATTCGGTTTGCAAAGGTGAATGTGCAATGAGCATATCAACTGAACTATGGCAAAAAATTGAAGAGAATCTGACAACCAGTATGGCTTCGGTGAAATTCCAGATGGAAAGCGATGCAATAACCGTTAAACGCGTTCGGATTAAAGAAAACCGATTGGCTTTGGCGGTTTACATCAATGATCAGATTATCTGGAAGCACGGAATGCAAAACGATGAGCAGCCGGAGCTGATTCGTAAGGTATGGCGGAAGCGAACCGTCGCTGCTTATAGCCCGGTAAAGAAACAGAAGATCATCAAGAGTTTCGGCAAGCGCAGAGCTAAAGAACTTTTTCCTAGCCTGGATAAGGTCACGACTTACTACGACCCGACATTTAACACCGCCAAAAGTGTTGTACGTCAGTTTAAAAAACTGGATGGGCTTGCGGTTGTGAAGATCGGATTTGAAGAACTGGAAAAGGCGATCAGCGAATGAATCCTGCTCATAAGAAACTTATCGCCCAGATCCACATCGGCAAAAGCCAGCTGGGCCTCGATGACGACACCTACCGCGCCTTGCTCAAAGGCGTGGCGGGTAAAACCAGCTGCAGTGCCATGTCGTTTGCGCAACTGCATCAGGTTGTTGAAGCCATGAAGCAACGCGGGTTTAAACCCAAGGGCAAGCCGTCACCCAAGACGCGCAACCTGCGGATTAAATCGCGCGTCGATAAGCTGCGTGCGATCTGGATCACCATGGGCCACTGCGGCCACATCGCCGATGCCAGTGAAACCGCGCTGCTGCACTGGGTGCAGGGCCAGCTGAAAAAGCGTAACGCTGACACTGTCGATGCACTCAACTGGCTGGACGCCCATAAAGACTGCAACCTGATTCTGGAGCAGCTAAAGCAATGGCGCGATCGCTGTAACCGCAATGCGTTAAACGACGATTTAAAAATGATCTCCGACGCCACCGCCGCACTGGAACAGCTAGGCAACAGCTTCAGCCAACCGGAAGTGATTCAGGTGTTGCTCGATCACGGCGTTATTACCTGGCACGACCTGTTTAATAGCCTGGGGCTGGAGCCGCAGCCGCACTACACCGGCAACCGCCAGCACCTGCGGCCGCTCAGTTTTATTCTGGAGGGCAGACAATGCAATTAACCCGCTGCCCGGTTTGCCACAGCCGCATCGGGCTGGAGCAGCTGGTACAGGACGAAGCCGGCCGCGAACTGCTGGCGCTGCTGGCCAAACTCGACACGCTGACCGGCACCGCGCTGGTCAGCTACATCGGTTTATTCCGCTCGGCAAACCGCGATCTTGCCAACGACCGCGCGCTGAAACTGGCACAGGAAACGCTGGCCATCGAAGCCGTGCAATGGCTGACACCTGCGCTACAAGAAACCGTGGAAGCCATGAAAGAGAAACGCATCCAGGGCGACGTTAAGCCACTGGCAAACCACAACTACCTGAAGCGTGTGCTGGAAAGCGTGGTTAAACGCGGCTGCAACCTAAGCGCATTACCCGCAGCGGCACCGCAAGTGGGTTACGCCACCGGTGCGGCCAGCCTGCAACGCATTCAAGACACCAGTTGGTAAGGGGGATTTATGGCCGGTACTCATGAAGAAAACCACGAGCTGTTCGGTGAAGAATTAATGTCCGAATCCTTGCTCGACCATCTTCCGGATATTTCTGAAGAGGCGCGGCGCAAATGGCCGCGCGATCTGGCTGCCCTGATCGATATGTATCAGGCCACCTTAATCCGCATGAAATACAGTCAGGAAGAAGCGCAAAAAATTGCCTACTCGTTGCTGGCAGAATTGGCCACCTACTGCGGTGGGCGTTATATCTATTTACCGAAAAGCGATGCGCTGGAAAAAGCCATCCGCGATGTCGATTTATTCCGCGACTGGCGCGATAACAACCTCACCCCCGACGAGCTATCGCGCAAATACAAAATATCGCTGCAGCACGTTTACCGGGTTATCGCCGAACAGCGGCGCTACCACATCAACAAAGTGCAGGGTCAGCTGTTCTGACCCTTACGCCTTAACCCATGTTAAACCTCGCCTGATCTGCCTGCCCGTAAGCTGCCTGTGAACTCATTTACAGGGGCAAATAATGGGCACCCGCCGCAAACTCTCCGACATTCAATGCGTAGTTATTCACTGCGCCGACACCCCCAACGGGCGCAACAATAGCGCAGCGGATATTGACCGCTGGCACGGTGAGCGCGGCTTTGCCCGCGACCTCAGCATTGCCCCTGACCATCAGCCGCAGTTCCAACACATCGGCTACCACTTCGTTATCGAATTGAACGGCAGCATCGTCGCTGGCCGGCCACTTACCGAAACCGGCTCGCACGTTGCCGGCAGCAATCGCAACACCGTTGGTGTATGCCTGGTGGGCCGTAACCAATTCACGGCCGAACAGTGGAACAGCCTTCACGAGCTGATCACCAACCTGTTATTCCAGATCCCATCCTGTGCCCAGATTGTTGGCCACCGGGAATTAAACCCCGGTAAAGACTGCCCCGGCTTCGATGTGCAGCAGTGGATCGACAACCAATACATTCCCGACTTTAACCACGTTCTGCCGGAGACCGACCATGACTAAATTACTGCTGATTTTACGTGGCCTCGTTGGCGGCCTTACCTGGAAACTGCTGGCCGATGCCATTGCCGCGCTGTTGGGCCGTATTGACTGGACGGTGGTGTTAGAGCGATTCCTTACCCGCATGGCTATCTCTTTTTTACGCTGGATTGAAACCCTCAGCACCAACGATGTAGTCGACGAAACCATTAACGACATCATTGCCCAGCTGAAAGAAAAACGACTGGCGAAGGCGGACGAATAATGGATCTGCTGGATGAAGCCAAAGCGTTAGAAATGGCGGCCCGTGATCGGGCCTTAGCCGAGCACTTCGCCAGCGTTAAAGAACCGCCGCAGTGGGTAGAAGACGGGGTCGTTTACTGCATCGACTGTGGCACCACCATCACCCCCGAGCGCCTGCAGGCAAAGCCCGACGCGGCACGCTGCATCGACTGCCAGACCATTTATGAACACAAGGAGCGCCGCTGATGGGACTGGATTACAAAGCACTGGCGTTCTGGCTGCAGTTTGTGCAGGTGGCCGCCACCGGGCTGGTGTTTCTGTATGTGTGGATCACCAACCGGCAGAAGGCCAACACCCAGGCCATTAAAGAAATGCGCGACGACATCAGCCGCGAACTAAACGAATTGGATGACCGCTTAATCCGCGTTGAAAAAGACATTGAGCATCTGCCCACCCATGACGACATGGCCAAGCTGCACGCGCGCATTAACGAAACCGGCGAAGCCATCAAACACATTGCCGGGCAGCTGAACCAGATCGACCGCACCACACAAATGATTAACCAGTACCTGCTGGATAAGGGGAAATAGCATGGCGTACATCGACGTTATCCAGGGCGACCAGCGCCTGGTGATTTTGCGCACGCTGGAAGAAATGAACGGCAGCGCCAACGACAGCGTGCTGCAGAAAGTGCTGGAACGCTACGGCCACCGCATCAGCCGCGACCAGGTTAAAACTCACCTGTATTGGCTGAACGAACAAGGGCTGGTTGTGATTGAGTCGGTCATGAGCACCGACGTGGCCACCCTTACCGGCCGGGGCGCAGATGTCGCCAATGGCCACGCCCGCGTACCCGGTGTCGGCACCCCACGGATCGGAGGCTGAACATGGCCAAACCAACGCGCGGACGCGGTTCCAAAATTGAGCAACTGCCGGACGAGGTGAAAGCCTTCCTCGACGCCATGCTGCGCGACCGGCAATACAGCCAGCAAGAAATCCTCGACGAAGTGAACAAACAGATCGATCAGCTCGGCTTACCCGCAGACGACAAACTCAGCCGCTCGGGCCTCAAT
>JAEWQT010000020.1 GCA_023399105.1 Pseudomonadota bacterium
GCCGCGCCTGGGCTTGCCGGTTTTGCAGGAGCGTAATTGTTGTGTAGGAGCGACATTTTTGTCGCGAATCGGATTTAACCCTTGGTAGGAGCGACATTTTTGTCGCGAATCGGATTTAATCCTTGGTAGGAGCGACATTTTTGTCGCGATGCCCGCCAGAGGCGGGGCAATAATTACCCGTTTACCGATGCGCCGGCAGGTCTGAATCGCGACAAAAATGTCGCTCCTGCTCAGAATATTTGCAGCGTTATCGCGACAAAAATGTCGCTCCTACCTGCCATGATGGCCGCCAGTCGCCGTCCCACCAAAGTTGGCAAGACTATTGCAATGTCAGTAAAAGAAGCAGGATTCATGACGAAAAACGTCAAAAATCCGTGACGGTGACTCTGCCACCAGGCAGTTAAGGGGACAGCAATGGTCGATCGCGTTGATATCAATTCCGTACTGATGCAGATGCGCCAGGTGAAAAGCCAGCTGCGCGCGCAACACGCCCAGAATATGCAGCCGGTGCAGCCGCAAACCATGCGCCCATCGGAATTGCAGCAGCTGCGGGCTGCGCGCCTGGAAGATCAGGTGCAGGCGGTGCGTGAGGTGCAGGGCGATAACCGGGTACCGGATTTCCAGGTGATGTTCAAAAACGCCATCGACACGGTGAACAGCACGCAAAAAACGTCCAGCGATTTGCAAACCCGTTTCGAGCAGGGTGATCCGTCGGTGGATCTGCCGGAAGTGATGATTGCCATGCAGAAATCCAGTGTGTCATTTCAGGCCATGACCCAGGTCCGTAACAAGCTGGTTGAAGCATACAAAGACATTATGAATATGCCGGTGTAACCGCGCATAAGGTAGCAGACTATGGAAAACGTACCCGCTCAGAGCAACGCCAACATGGCCGCTGATAACGAATCCGATGTACCGGCGGTAGCGCCGGGTAAGGAATCCGGGCACCCGGTATTGCTGGGTTTCAATCGCTTATCGATTGTGCGCCAGGCCGCGGTGATTGGTGGTATCGCGCTGGTGATTGCGCTGTCGGTCGCCATTATGGTGTGGACCAGCGAGCCCAGCTATAAACCGCTGATCCATCGTCTGCAGGACCATAACGCGCAGGACATTATCGAAGTGCTGCAGCGCGAAGGCATTGCCTTTGAAATTGATCCGGCCAGCCAGATTCTGCTGGTGCAATCCGGTGATTTACACACTGCCCGTATGAAACTGGCCGCTGCCAGTTTGCTGGACGATAAAACCGTCGGTCTGGAAATTCTGGACCAGGACAGCTCGCTGGGCACCAGCCAGTTTATTGAAAACGCCCGCTACCGCCGGGGTCTGGAAGGTGAGCTGGCACGCACCATAGCCAGCGTCCGCAGCGTGCGTAATGCGCGGGTGCATCTGGCATTGCCGAAGCAGTCGGTGTTTGTGCGTGATGTGCGCAAGCCGCGTGCGTCGGTATTTCTGGAGCTGTACGCCGGCCGCGAATTAAGCCGTGATCAGGTGGAAGCCATCGTCAATCTGGTGGCCTCCAGCGTGGCAGAAATGGATCGCGTGGATGTGTCGGTGGTCGACCAGCACGGCAACCTGCTGTCCAAACCGGAAGAGCAATCGACGGAATTCCTGGCCACCAAGCAGCTGGAATACACCAACCGCGTGCAGTCTTCCATTACTCAGGCCGTCAACAATATTCTGCGTCCGGTGCTGGGGGATGATAACTACAAGGCCGAAGTGTCGGCCGATATCGACTTTACAATTCAGGAGCAAACTCAGGAGCTGTTTAATCCGGATTTAATTGCCCTGCGCAGTGAGCAACTGCTGAGCGAAGAAAATACCGGTAAAATCAACGGCGGTATTCCGGGCGCGCTGTCCAATCAGCCGCCGGCCGAAGCCAATGCCCCTGAGCAGGCGCTGGGTACCGGGCAGGGCGCCGGTGCGCCGGTCAGCCGCCGCTCCGAAACCACCCGTAACTACGAAGTGGACCGTACCTTAAGCTATCAGCAACAGCAGGTGGGCCGTCTGCGCCGCCTGACCGTAGCGGTGGTGGTAAACGATCGCGTCAGCTTTAACGAAAATGGCGAGGCGGTGTACACCCCCTGGAGTGACAACGATCTGCAGCGGCTGGAAGTGCTGGTGCGTGATGCGGTGGGCTTTAATGCTGCCCGTGGCGACAGCGTGAACGTGATTAACTCGCCCTTTATGGGTAAAACCGACGCCAGTCTGGGCGAGCCGGATTTCTGGACCCAACCCTGGTTCTGGGAAATTCTTAAGCAGGTGTTGGCCGGTTTGTTTATCCTGTTGCTGATCTTCGGCGTCATCCGCCCCACCATCAAGAGCCTGGCCAACCGTGGCCGTGATGAGGCCTCGGTGATGCTGGAAGAGCTTGAAGATGCGGAAGCAGGTCTGGATGATGAGAAAGTGACGCTGGCCGGTATGGATGAATTCCTGCTGCCGGGCGCCTCAGAAAGTTTTGAACGCCAGCTGGATGCGCTGAAGGGTCTGATTGCAGAAGACCCGGCACGGGTGGCACAAGTGGTGATTGGCTGGGTGAATGACGATCATGGCAAATGAAGCAAAACCGGCAAATGAAGCCCTGGCGCGGCTATCCCGGCTGGATCGCGCCGCCATTCTGTTGATGAGTCTGGGCGAAAAAGACGCCGCCGAGATTCTCAAGCACATGGGGCCGAAAGAAGTTCAGCGTGTTGGTACCGCGATGGCGACGCTTACCAACGTCAACCAGACCCAGGTCGAAGGCGTGGTGGTGGAATTTCTGGAAGCGGTCAGCGGCCAGACCGGTATGGGCCTGGGTTCCGATGCTTACATCCGTAATATGCTCACCCAGGCGCTGGGTAACGACAAAGCCGGTGCCCTGATCGACCGTATTCTGCTGGGCGGCAATACCACCGGTCTGGATTCCCTGAAGTGGATGGAATCCCGCCAGGTGGCCGACCTGATCCGCCACGAACACCCGCAGATTCAGGCCATTGTGGTGTCCTACCTCGACCCGGATCAGTCTGCCGAAATTCTGTCCAACTTTGATGAAAAAGTGCGCCTGGATATCGTTATGCGGGTGGCGGCACTGGAAGCCGTGCAACCGGCAGCGTTGCAGGAACTTAACGACATTCTTGAGCGTCAATTTTCTGGCAAGGCCGGTGCCCAGACCACCAGTATTGGCGGGGTTAAAACCGCGGCCAATATCGTTAACTTTGTTGACAGCAACATTGCCGCCGATCTGCTGGATCAGATTAAGGAAGTGGACGAAGACCTGGGTATTCAGATTCAGGATCTTATGTTCGTGTTTGACAACCTGGTGGATATCGACGACCGCGGCGTTCAGATTCTGCTGCGCGAAGTGTCTACCGACCTGCTGGTCGTGGCCCTGAAAGGTGCCGATCCGCAGGTGCAGGACAAGATTTTCCGCAATATGTCCAAACGGGCGGCCGAACTGCTGCGTGACGATCTCGAAGCCAAAGGGCCGGTTAAGGTCAGCGAAGTGGAAGGGGCGCAGAAAGAAATTCTTACCATTGCCCGTCGTCTGGCCGATGCCGGCGAAATTGTGCTGGGTGGTGGTGGCGAGGCCATGGTGTAAATGACAGAAATCCGGCAGGAACATCACCAACCCATCAGCGCGGAAGATGCCCGCGATGTGAAGCCGTGGCGGTTGCCCTACTGGACCGAGCCGCCGGCGTGGGAGGCCGAAAAAGCCGAACAGGAAGCCGCCCAGCAGGCGGCTGCCAGGCAGGCGGTGACCGATGAACAGGGCGAGCCACTGGCATTTCCGACCGCCGAAGAATTAGAGACTATCCGCCGTGAAGCCTATAACGACGGGCTGGAACAGGGCTTGGTGGAAGGCCGTCAGCAGGGCCACAAAGAAGGTTTTGAAGCAGGCCGCAAAGAAGGCTACGACGCCGCTTTTGCCGAAGGCCGGCAAGCCGGTTACGACGAAGGTCTGCAGCAGGGCAATGAAGCCGGGCGGCTGAAAGCCCAGGCTGACACCAATCTGGTGGTTACCCGGCTGCAGCGCATTGCTGCCACTCTGCACAGCCATCTGGAACAGCGTGACCAGCAGTTGCCGGAAGTGCTGGCGGCGCTGGTGGCGGGTATCTGTTCGCGCGTACTGGGTGAAGAGCTGCGCGATGGCGCGGTGAATATTCTGCAGTTTGTGCAGCGCGCCCTGGCCGAGTTACCGGGCGGCGAAAAAGATATCCGGGTGGTGATTGGTCCCGACGACGCCCGGCACCTGCAGAACAGCCTGGAACTGACCGGTACCGAAATGCATTACCGGGTGGATGACAAATTACCGGCGGGCAGCTGCCGGGTGGAAACCGAACATTCGCTGGTGGAATATTCCAGCCAGGATTACCTGCAGCAGCTGCTCGACAATGTGCTGACGCAAATGATGCAGCAAAGCGTTACCTTCCCCGATGCCGCTGAACAGGCGCAATGGGAGGAACCCCTAACCGCTCTCTCCCCGGCCGAACCCGTTGCCACCGGGCCAGCCATTGCCGAACCGGAAGCCGAAGAACTGCCGGTAGAAAGGCCTGTAGTTGAAGAACAGCCCGAAGAATCGGTAGCAGAGGAACCTGCCCGGTCAGAACCCGCCGCCGAGCCGGATCAGCCTCATGAGCCTCAGTGACCGCTGGCACAGCCTGCGCATTCCCG
>JAEWQT010000039.1 GCA_023399105.1 Pseudomonadota bacterium
GTGCAGCACCGGCGCTGGTGCTGGCCCGCCATGGCCTGCTCAGGGGTTACAAAGCGACGGCCTTTCCGGGTTGTGAAGACGCTTTGTTGCAAGGCGGCGCGCTGCAGGTACTGGGCGATGTGGTGACGGATCGCCGAATGGTGACCAGCCGTGGTCCGGCCACCGCCATGGCGTTTACGTTGCAGCTGGTGCGGTTGCTGGCCGGTGAACAGCAGGCGGATCAGGTCGGCAAGGCGCTGTTGTTTTTCCCCTGAGCCGCTGGGGGCGGGGTGCCGTAGCGTTCGGTTACCCAGTCCGGGTGCTTGTACAGAATGCGCAGGTCTTTATAGCGCCGGACATCGCGGAACATGGCAACCCAGTCGTGTACCTGTAAATGCCAAGGGTATGAGGATGGTCCGGCATACGGGTCACGCCGTATTGAATCTCTCCGGCATCGGCTTCCGCCCGGAACGTGCCGAATAATTTATCCCAGAGAATAAAAATACCGCCGAAATTGGTATCAATCTGTTTCGGGTTACGCCCGTGGTGTACGCGATGGTGTGACGGTGTATTAAAAATCTTTTCCAGCCAGCCCAGTGTGCGCACCTGTTCGGTATGCAGAAAAAACTGATACACCAGGTTGGCTTCAATGGCGATGAGTACCCAGTTTTTATCAAAGCCAAGCAGGGCGGCCGGAATCCACCACAGCAACCAGCTGCCGGACAGGGCGAAGGTGAAATTCTGCCGCAGGGCGGTGGAAAAGTTCATGTGTTCGGAGGAGTGGTGGGTAACGTGCACATTCCAGAACCAGCGCACTTTGTGCATCAGCACATGGTTAAGGTAAAAGCAGAAATCAATAAACACCACCAGGGCCAGCACGCTCCACACGGATAATTCCGGGTTCCATTGCAGGCCCCGGTCGTACACCCATAAATAAAAGGCCTGAATAAACAGCGCAATGGCAATGCCATCCACCACTTTGTAGGAAAACCCGGTGGTGATATTGGCCAGGGTTTCCGGCCACCGGTACAGCCCCGGCCGGCCATGGCGGCGGGCCCAGTGGTTTTCGGCCACCATCACGGCCAGAAAAATCACCCCGAACAGGGTAATAAACAACAGGGCATGAAGTACGTCTTGCATGAGGGGTACCTTTTGTTTTTGTTATGCCGTTACTGTACGCACGCAGGTCTGGCAAGAATTGACATTTAATGCCATTGTTTTGACTTGCTCTGCCAACAGGTACCCCCATGAGTATGCTCGGCTCCTTACAGCTCAGCGGTGATCTGGCCGGCCTGGTGCGCTGCTATTTAGAGCGGCAGCAGGACACTCGCTGTGATTTATATCGTTATCTCCTGACGCTGGCGCCGGATACCCGCATCACCTTCAGTGACTGGTGGGCCTGGCTGGAGCGCGTGCAGCAACGCTATCCGCAACGGCCAGTTGGGCTGGAGCTGGGGCAGTTGATGCAGCCCGAATTTGTCGGCGTGCTCGGTTATCTGTTACTGGCCTGCGATACGCTGGCCGATGCCCTGCAGGGCTTTGAACGCTACCAGCGCCTGTTACACGATGGCGACCGCGCCAGTGCGCAGCTGCAGGATGGTTTGTTGTGCCTGCGCTGGAGTAACGAATACGGGCCGTCATCGCGTTTATCAGACGAAGTGCTGGTGGTGGGCATGCTCAGCTTTATCCGTCGCATGACCGGGCAGCAGCAACTGGCGCCGCAGCGGGTGCATTTTACCTTCGCTGCCCCCGTTACCGGTGCCGCTGCGTATGAGCAGGCCTGTGGTTGTCCGGTGCGTTTTTCCCAGCCGGCCACCGCCATTTATTTTCGCCCGCAGGATCTCGCTTTGCCGGTCAGTCAGCAGGATGCCGGCCTGCGTCAGTTGCTGGAACAGCAGGCGCAGGCGTTGCTGGCGGTACTGCCCCAGAGTGGCGAGTTTGTGCAGCGCCTGCGCGAGGCGTTGCTGGTGGCACTGCAGACGGGCCAGCCTACTTCGGCCTTTGTTGCCCGGCGGCTGCACTTATCGGAACGTACCTTATTTCGCCGGCTGGCGGAGCAGGGCTTAACCTTCCGTCATGTGCTAACCCAGATCCGCATGCAACTGGCCCAGCAATATCTGCGCGAAGGCCGGTTGACGCACAGTGAAATTGCGTTGTTGTTGGGGTATTCCGAGCACAGTGCCTTTTGCCGGGCATTCCGGGCGGCCTGTGGGGAAGCACCGCGGCGCTGGCTGGCCAGCCGGCGCTGAGCTCAGCGGTTTACAGCACGGCCGCCACTCTGTAGAGTACGGCCCCTGTTTTTTTACTCATGTGGCCTGTCGTAGGGGCCACCACTGACAAGGATCTGATATGCCTGTTATTACCCTCCCGGACGGCTCCAAACGCGAATTCGATCAACCCGTTACCTTAATGCAGGTGGCGGAAAGTATTGGTCCGGGTCTGGCCAAAGCGACCGTTTGTGGCCGCATCAATGGTCAGCTGGTGGACGCCTGTGAACTGATCACCCATGACGCCGATGTGGTGCTGATTACCGGCCGCGATGCAGAAGGTCTGGATGTTATCCGCCACTCCTTTGCTCACCTGGTGGGCCATGCGGTAAAACAGCTGTATCCAACTGCCAAAATGGCCATTGGTCCGGTGATTGAAAACGGCTTTTATTACGATATTGACTACGAGCGGCCGTTTACCCCGGAAGATGTGGAGGCCATTGAAAAGCGCATTGGCGAACTGATCAAAAAAGATTACGAAGTCGTTAAGAAAATGACTCCGATCAAAGACGCCCGTCGGGTGTTTGTCGATCGTGGCGAAGACTACAAAGTTGAACTGATTGACGACTTAATCAGCAAAGGTGAGCAGGCGGTCGGTCTGTACCATCACGAAGAATACGTCGATATGTGCCGGGGCCCGCACGTGCCCAGCACCCGCGTGATGCGTATTTTCAAGCTGATGCGGGTATCCGGTGCTTACTGGCGTGGTGATTCACAGAACAAGCAGCTGCAGCGTATTTACGGCACCGCCTGGAACGACAAAAAAGATCTGAAAGATTACCTGCAACGGTTGGAAGAAGCGGAAAAACGCGACCACCGTAAACTGGGTAAACAACTGAATCTGTTCCATGTGCAGGAAGAAGCGCCGGGTATGGTGTTCTGGCACCCGAATGGCTGGACCATGTACCAGGTACTGGAACAGTACATGCGCAAGGTGCAGCAGGATGCCGGTTATCAGGAAATCCGTACCCCGCAGGTGGTTGACCGTGTGCTGTGGGAGAAATCCGGCCACTGGGAACACTACGCCGAAAATATGTTTGTCACGGAATCGGAAAAACGCACCTATGCGGTAAAACCGATGAACTGCCCGTGCCATATTCAGGTGTTCAATCAGGGGTTGAAGAGTTACCGCGAACTGCCGCTGCGCCTGGCGGAATTCGGCTCCTGTCATCGCAACGAGCCGTCCGGTGCGCTGCACGGCATTATGCGGGTGCGCGGTTTTACCCAGGATGACGCGCATATTTTTGCGACCGAGAAACAAATCCGCCAGGAAGCTTCTGATTTCATTAAGCTGACGCTGGATGTGTACCGCGATTTCGGTTTTGACGCGGTAGAAATGAAGCTGTCGACCCGTCCGGAAGGTCGTATTGGCGATGATTCCCAGTGGGATCTGGCCGAATCGGCCCTGGAAGATGCACTCAATGCCGCTGGTCTGGCGTGGGAGCTGCAACCGGGTGAGGGTGCCTTCTACGGCCCGAAAATTGAATTTTCCCTGCGCGACTGTATCGGTAGGGTATGGCAATGCGGTACTCTGCAGCTCGACTTTATGCTGCCGGGCCGCTTAGGTGCCCAGTATGTTGACGAAGATGGAGAGCGCAAAACGCCGGTGATGCTGCACCGGGCGATTCTGGGCTCGTTTGAACGCTTTATCGGTATTCTGATTGAGCATTATGCGGGTTCGATGCCGCCATGGCTGGCACCGCAACAGGTGTCGGTGCTGAATATTACCGACAACCAGGCAGAATATTGCGAAAAACTGGCCAAAACCCTCAAGTCAAAAGGGTTCCGGGCTGCGGCGGACTTGAGAAACGAGAAGATCGGCTTTAAAATCCGCGAGCACACTTTGCACAAGGTACCCTACTTGTTGGTTGTAGGGGATAAAGAAGTTGAAGCAAACACCGTCGCTGTGCGTACCCGTAAAGGTGAAGATCTTGGCGTAATGAGCCTGGATGCCTTTATCGGTATCCTTGAAGGCAGCATTGCCCAGCGCGGGCGGTTTGGAATGGAGAACTGATCATCAGACGCGATAACAGAAAGGGCGGCCGCCCAGATAACAGAGCCGCCATTAACGATAATATCCGTGCCACAGAGGTACGTCTTATCGGCGCCGATGGAAGCCAGGTTGGTGTTGTAAGTATTGAAGAAGCCCTGCGCATCGCCGAGGAAGCTGAACTGGATCTGGTGCAGATTTCAGACGGTGACCCGATTGTGTGCAAGGTAATGGACTACGGCAAAAAGCTTTACGAAGAGAAAAAGCAAAAAGCCGAGGCCAAAAAACGTCAGCATCAGGTGCAGATTAAGGAAATGAAATTCCGTCCTGGCACTGATGATGGCGACTATCAGATTAAATTGCGTAATCTGAAGCGATTCCTTGAGGACGGTGATAAAGCGAAAGTGTCTTTGCGCTTCCGCGGCCGCGAGATGGCTCACCAGCAGCTGGGTATGGAAATGATGAGACGCATCGAAGAGGACCTGAAGGAACTCGGCGTTGTGGAGCAGCATCCCAAGCTGGAAGGCCGTCAGATGGTGATGGTCATCGCCCCGGGTAAGAAGAAGTAGTCCGGTTTTCAAACGAACTGCCCAGTCCCGGCCTTAGTGCCGGGTTTGTGCATTCTACCGGCTGCTTAATATGGCAGACGTTATACAGGGTTCTTAGTTCTGTATGCGTCATCACTGTTGGAGTAAACCATGCCTAAAATGAAAACTAAGAGCGGCGCTGCCAAGCGCTTCAAGAAGACTGCTAACGGCTTCAAACACCGTAACGCTTTCCGCAGCCACATCCTGACCAAAAAGAGCACCAAGCGTAAACGCCATCTGCGCGGTAACGTTCTGGTTCACCCGTCAGACGTTAAGTCTGTCGCGCGTATGCTGCCTAACCTTTAAGTTATTGCTCAGGAGATAAACTATGGCTCGTGTAAAACGTGGTGTGATCGCTCGTCGTCGTCACAAAAAAATTCTGAAGCAGGCTAAAGGTTACTACGGTGCTCGCAGCCGTGTATTCCGTGTTGCCAAGCAGGCCGTTATCAAAGCCGGTCAGTACGCTTACCGCGACCGTCGTCAGCGTAAGCGTCAGTTCCGTCAGCTGTGGATCGCGCGTATCAACGCCGGCGCACGTCTGAACGGTCTGTCTTACAGCAAGTTCATCAACGGCCTGAAAAAAGCCGCGGTTGAAATTGACCGTAAAGTACTGGCTGACCTGGCCGTGAATGAAAAAGCAGCGTTTGCGGCTCTGGTTGAAAAAGCCAAGTCCAGCCTGTAATTTCACCGCATAGCCGGTTAGGGGGCGGGGCGTAAGCCCAGCCTGCGAAATAGGGGATGAGCTTAGGTTAGGCTAGGTGATTCCCCTATTTTTTTGCCCCGTGATCCAGTCTGGCGGACAATGCCAACGCCCATTTAATCATTGACGGAAAGCTACAATGGAAAACCTTGAAGCCCTGACACAACAGGCCCTGGCCGCGGTCGGTGCAGCGCAGGATGTTGCCGCGCTGGATCAGGTACGGGTGCAGTTTCTGGGTAAAAAAGGGGAAATCACTTCCCTGATGAAAAACCTGGGCAGCGTTGCACCGGAAGATCGTCCGAAGATGGGCGCGGTGATTAACGCAGCCAAAGATCAGGTGGAAGATGCTATTTCTGCCCGTAAGCAGTTATTGGAAACCGCCGCACTGGATGCCCGTTTAGCGGCCGAAACCATTGATATTACCCTGCCGGGCCGTAGCCTGCAGGAAGGCAGCCTGCACCCGGTAACCCGTACGCTGGAGCGTATTGAAGCGCATTTTGCCGGTGCTGGTTACGACGTGGCCGAAGGCCCGGAAGTGGAAGACGACTTCCACAACTTTGAAGCCCTGAATATTCCCTCGCATCACCCCGCGCGGGCGATGCACGACACCTTCTATTTTGACGCCACCACCTTGCTGCGTACCCATACGTCGCCGGTACAGGTGCGCACCATGGAAGCTCAGCAGCCACCGATCCGCATTATCTGCCCGGGCCGTGTTTACCGCTGCGATTACGATCAGACCCACTCACCGATGTTCCATCAGGTGGAAGGTCTGCTGGTCGATAAAAACATCAGTTTTGCCGACTTAAAAGGCACCATTCAGGAATTCCTGAGTGTATTTTTCGAGCGCGACCTGACCATCCGCCTGCGGCCGTCGTATTTTCCGTTTACTGAACCGTCGGCGGAAATTGATATTGAGTGGATCATCGAAACCCCGGAAGGCACTAAGCGTCGCTGGCTGGAAGTGGGTGGTTGCGGCATGGTGCACCCGGAAGTCTTCCGCCATGTGGGCATTGATCCGGAACAGTACAGCGGTTTTGCCTTTGGTATGGGCGTGGAGCGTCTGGCCATGCTGCGCTACGGCGTGAACGATCTGCGTCTGTTCTTCGAAAACGATCTGCGCTTCCTGCAGCAATTCCGTTAATGGCTCACAAGGTACAGGATTAAACACATGAAATTCAGCGAACAGTGGTTACGCGAATGGGTGCAGCCTGCGGTGAGCACCGATGAACTGGCAGCCCAGATCACCATGGCCGGCCTTGAAGTAGACGGCGTCGAAGCGGTTGCCGGTCAGTTTTCCGGCGTGGTGGTTGGTCAGGTGATCAGCCGTGAACAACATCCGGATGCCGATAAACTCAGCCTTTGTCAGGTGACCGATGGCAACGAAACCTTTCAGGTCGTTTGTGGTGCCGCCAACGTGCGTGCCGGTCTGAAAATTCCGTTTGCCAAAATTGGTGCCCAGTTGCCGGGCGATTTCAAAATCAAAAAAGCCAAACTGCGTGGCGTTGAGTCGTTCGGCATGTTGTGTGCCGAAGCCGAACTGGGCCTGGCGGAAACCTCCGATGGCTTAATGGAACTGGCCGACGATGCGCCGGTGGGTGCCGATATTCGCCAGTACCTGAATCTGGATGACCAGATCATCGAAGTGGATTTAACCCCGAACCGGGGTGACTGTTTAAGCATTGCCGGACTGGCGCGCGAAGTTGGCGTACTGAATCAGGCGGCGGTACAAGGCCCGGATATTCAGCCGGCCGCGGTCAGCATCAGTGATGCGCCGGTTATTGAGGTACTGGCTCCGAAAGCCTGCCCGCGTTACCTCGGTCGTATTGTTAAGGGCGTGAATGTCAAAGCGCCGACGCCGCTGTGGATGGTGGAAAAGCTGCGCCGCAGTGGTATCCGCTCCATTGATGCGGTGGTGGATATTACCAACTATGTGCTGCTGGAACTGGGGCAGCCTATGCACGCCTTTGACCTGAGCAAGGTTGAGGGTGGTATTCGCGTGCGTATGGCCGAGCAGGGCGAACAACTGACGCTGCTGGATGGCCAGGAAATCAGCCTGAACGCCGATACGTTGGTGATTGCTGACCATAACAAAGCGCTGGCCATGGCCGGCATTATGGGCGGCGAGCATTCCGGTGTCAGCGACAGTACTCAGGATTTATTGCTGGAAGCGGCGTTTTTTGCGCAGCTGGCCGTTGCCGGCCGCGCCCGTCATTACGGATTGCACACAGATTCTTCCCATCGTTTTGAACGTGGCGTGGATTACAACCTGGCCCGCACTGCCATGGAACGGGCCACTGGCCTGTTGCTGGATCTGTGCGGTGGTGCCGCCGGCCCCATCGTGGAAGTCGCCAGTGACGCCGACCTGCCGAAAGCCGCCAGCATTCACCTGCGCAAAGCCCGTATCAGCCAGATGCTGGGGCTGGAGCTGGATTCCGCCATGGTGGAAGACATGCTCACCCGTATGGGCATGCAGTTAACCGATACCGCTGATGGCTGGCAGGTACAGGCGCCCAGCTACCGTTTCGATATGGCCATTGAAGCCGATTTAATCGAAGAACTGGCGCGTATTTACGGCTACAACCGTTTGCCGGTGCGCACTCCTGCCGCTGCCACACCGCTGCGTAAAGTGCCGGAAAACCGCCTCAGCATGCAGGACGTACGCCGTCAGCTGATTGCCCGTGGTTATCAGGAAGCCATTACCTACAGCTTCGTGGAACCGTCATTGCAGAAAGCACTGGACCCTGAAG
>JAEWQT010000251.1 GCA_023399105.1 Pseudomonadota bacterium
GTTATTTCATCGCGGGCTTGTTCCAGAACAGGCAGTGGCAACGCGGCCGGGCCGGCACAGAAGTTATACAGTCGGGTCATTTGCAAAGGCACTCGTTAAAAACTCATACAGGTAAAATACAAAAGGTGCGCCTTTGCAGACGCACCCGTCATATCATCAACACCGCATCAGGCGCGGGCTTTTTCTACCAGTTTGCGCTGTTTACGCCGGGACTGAGCCGCGGCCACCAGTGCAAACATAATACCAGCCATGCCACCCGCGACAGCACCCAGTGCCAGGACCAGCAACTTGCGCGGCTTAATCGGTGATAAAGGAACAATAGCGGACTGATCGAGCTGAATATATTTCACTCGATTCCAGGCAATTTGGGTTTCTTCAACCGTTTTAATTTTCCACAGTAATTCAGGCAAGCCAGCAATATAAGCATCTTCTCCACGCTGAGCACGGCTTTTTAATTGAGCGATTTCTGCTCGCAGGGCTTTTTCGCCCATCATATACAGAGGTGGCTGAGCACCAACCGAAACCCGCTCAGCATCGTATAAAGGACGCTGCTGGTTAATACTGGCAGCAATTGCAGCCGCTTCTTCCAGGGTCAACAGGCGGCGCTCTTTTTCGGCCAGATATTTAGTACGCATTTCATCCGCCTGAATACGCCATTGGTCAAGCTTGGCTTCAATACGCATACTGACCGCTTCGCGACTTTCGTTGCGATGCTTCTGCAGCATAAAATCGCTGTAACGATTGAGCACAACACTGGCCAACACAGCATCGGACAGCTCAAATTTCAGCCGTAAAAAGACATCATTTTGCTTAGCGCCCGGATCCACGCTGCTGAAACGCTCGGTAAATTTGCTGAAATTCTGCTCCGGTGAAATTTTTTCATTAAAAATCAACGGCAGCAGCTGCGGATCTTTTTCGCTGAGTAACAGGTTATAAAATTCCCGCAACAATGAACCCGACAGGGCCTGAGCACGCACATCCTTAAACGCCTGCTCAGCGGTCATATAACTTTTATCTGCAGCAATATCGAACACATCTTTCAGACGCGGCTGGTTCAGCGGCAACAATTCCGCTTCAGTAACAGGCTTGTACACCACTTCGGTCTGAAAGGTGGGAGTTGCCATAAAAGCATACAAACCCGCCAGCACTACGCTGACCAGACCGGTACCGATCAGCCAGTACCATTTTTCCTTGATATCATCGATCAGATCAAACAGATCAATTTCATCGGCAGCGTGGTTGTACTGTCCCTGATTCATGGGCTCCATTCCTTACTCCTCGTTATCGCTTTCTTCTGTTACGTCGTTATTGGTTGCAGCATCGTCTGCACCATTCATTTCCGGCTCTGCGGCATCCGGGTTAACACCCTCGGTATCCAGCGCATCAGCATCTTCTTCATCGGTATCGCAGATACGCTCCACACCCACCAGTTTTTCTTTGGCGTCTACTTTAATCAGGGTAACGCCTTTGGTGTTGCGGCCCAGCACCGATACTTCGTTCACCCGGGTACGCACCAGTGTGCCCTGATCGCTGATCAGCATCACTTCGTCGCCATCAAATACCTGTACGGCACCGACCAGCGGGCCATTGCGGTCATCCACCACCATGGCGATAACCCCCTGGGTACCACGGCCTTTGGTCGGGAATTCAGTCACGTCCGTGCGCTTGCCAAAACCACGCTCAGACGCGGTCAGAATGGTGCCACCCTCTTCCGGCACGATCAGCGCAATAACACGCTGGCCTTCATTCAGTTTGATACCCCGCACACCGCGGGCACCACGACCCATCGCGCGTACGTCGGACTCTTTAAAGCGCACCGCTTTACCGGCGTTGGACAGCATCAGAATATCCTGCGTACCGTCGGTAATGGCCACACCGACCAGGTGGTCACCTTCGTCCAGTTCACAGGCAATCAGGCCCACGGAACGCGGACGACTGAACTGATCCAGCGTGGTTTTCTTCACCGTACCGCGGGCGGTGACCATGAATACGAAACGGTCATCGCGGTATTCATCCACCGGCAGAATGGCGGTGATGCGCTCGCCTTCGCTCAGGTTCAGCACGTTCACAATCGGACGGCCTTTGGCATTACGGCTGGCCTGAGGAATGTCGTAAACGGTCAGCCAGTACACTTTGCCGGCATCGGTAAAGCACAGCACGGTATCGTGGCTGTTCACCACCAGCATACGCTCAATAAAGTCTTCGTCTTTGACGCTGGCCGCCGACTTGCCTTTACCACCACGCTTCTGCGCCTGGTAAGCATCCATCGGCTGGGTTTTGGCATAGCCACCGTGCGACAGGGTTAATACCAGGGTTTCTTCCGGAATCAGGTCAGCCATGGTCAGGTCGCGCTTCTGAGCGATGATTTCGGTCTTACGGGCATCGCCGTATTCTTCCCGAATCGCCACCAGCTCTTCGCGGATCACTTCCATCAGACGCTCAGCGCTGCCCAGAATGTCCAGATATTCAGCAATTTCAGCCAGTTTTTGCTGGTATTCTTCAATCAGTTTTTCATGTTCAAGACCGGTCAGCTTCTGCAGGCGCAGATCCAGAATGGCTTGTGCCTGAGCTGGTGACAGATGGTAAGAACCATTGCGGAAACCGTATTCTTCCGGCAGATCATCCGGGCGACAGGCATCCGGACCGGCACGTTCGAGCATATCCAGTACATCACCCGGCGCCCAGGGCGTGGCGATTAACCGCTCTTTGGCTTCAGCCGCCGTCGGGGATTTTTTGATCAGCTCAATCACCGGATCGATATTCGCCAGGGCCAGCGCCAGACCTTCGAGCAAGTGGCCACGTTCACGGGCTTTGCGCAGATCGTAAATGGTCCGGCGGGTTACCACCTCGCGACGGTGTTTAACGAAGGCTTCCAGCAACTGTTTCAGGTTCAGAATTTTCGGCTGACCGTCGACCAGCGCCACGGTATTGATACCGAATACACCCTGCAGCTGAGTTTGGGCAAACAGGTTGTTCAGCACCACTTCGGGCATTTCGCCACGACGCAGCTCCACCACAATGCGCATACCGTCTTTGTCCGACTCGTCACGCAACTCGGTGATGCCTTCCAGCTTCTTCTCTTTAACCAGCTCAGCGATCTTTTCGATCAGACGGGCCTTGTTCACCTGATACGGGATCTCGGTGAAAATAATAGAAACCTTGCCGTTCTTGTCGTCTTCTTCGAAATGATGACGGGCACGCAGGTAAATACGGCCACGGCCGGTGCGGTAGGCTTCGACGATGCCTTCACGACCGTTGATAAAAGCGCCGGTCGGGAAATCCGGGCCAGGGATGTATTCCATCAGGCCATCGACATCCAGCTCCGGATTATCAATCAGCGCCAGACAACCATTCAGCACTTCGGTGAGGTTGTGTGGTGGAATGTTAGTGGCCATGCCGACGGCAATACCGGAGGAGCCGTTTACCAGCAGGTTTGGCACCCGGGTCGGCATCACTTCCGGAATCTGCTCGGTGCCATCGTAGTTCGGCACCCAATCGACCGTTTCTTTATCGATATCGGCCAGAATGTCGTGGCTGATTTTAGCCATCCGTACTTCGGTGTAACGCATGGCTGCCGCGGAGTCACCATCAACCGAACCAAAGTTACCCTGACCATCGACCAGCGTGTAACGCATGGAGAAATCCTGCGCCATCCGCACGATGGTGTCATAAACCGCAGAGTCGCCGTGCGGGTGGTATTTACCGATCACGTCACCCACCACACGGGCGGATTTTTTATAGGGCTTATTCCAATCGTTACCCAGCACGTTCATGGCGTGCAGAACCCGGCGATGCACCGGCTTAAGACCGTCGCGCACATCCGGCAAAGCCCGGCCCACAATCACGCTCATGGCGTAATCGAGATAAGACTGCTGCAGCTCGTCTTCAATGTTAATCGGAAGAACTTCTCTGGCTAACTCACCCATAGATACCGGCCCGTCGTCTGGAATCACCCTGTTATGGTTGTAGCGGGTGACTCTGTCCTTGTGGTTGGTGCGCCACCGGGCCTGTGCGGGCTTCCGGCGGGCTGCCAAATAAAGGCCCGAATCATACCATAAATCAACAGGATACCTAGCGAGTCCGGCGACATCGGCCTACACCATCAGGAGCCGCCACCTACCCCCTCCGCGCCGGCAGAATTGATATGGGGCAATAACAATACCGGCACCAATGCGGTAGCATTCCTGCAACTATCAGGTGAGTACGACCATGAGTGAATTTCTGTTCTGGGATCCCTTGCTGATCCAGCGCTACAACAAAGCCGGCCCGCGTTATACCTCTTACCCGACCGCAGTCGAATTCAAACCGGCGGTCAGCGATGCCGATGAACGCAGCGCCTTTGCCCAGCGCGATCCGGCCCGGCCGTTGTCGCTGTATCTGCACATTCCGTTCTGCCGCCACGTTTGCTACTACTGTGGCTGCAACAAAATTGTCACCAAAGATACCAGCCGCTCAGCACCGTACCTGGAGATTCTGAAGCAGGAAATCCGTATGAAACGCACGCTGCTGCAGGGCGATGCGCCGGTCGAACAACTGCACCTGGGCGGCGGCACCCCCACCTTTCTGACCGACGAGCAACTGACCGAGCTGATGGAGTTTCTGCGCTCGCAGTTCCGTTTCAGCACCGCCGCTGATGCCGATTTCTCGATTGAAATCGACCCGCGCGAACTGCGCCCCAACACCCTGAAACTGCTGCGCCAGCTGGGCTTTAACCGCATCAGCTTTGGCGTGCAGGACCTCGAACACAAAGTACAGGAAGCCGTTAACCGTATTCAGCCGGAAAGCATGATCCG
>JAEWQT010000252.1 GCA_023399105.1 Pseudomonadota bacterium
ACAGCAATAACCGTTGGTGTACCGTAAAAGCCAAACAGGTAGTTACCCTGAACAGCACGGCCGTTATAGGTAAATTGCTGATCTTGCGGCGGTACCCAGGCACTCAGGAAATAGTGCTGCAGCATGGCTGCCCAGCCACCCTGATGGGTGTATTTGTAGCCTTTGGACAGGTCATCAAAATCCACTTTTTCGTAGCGGTTTTCTTTGGTGGTCAGTGCTGCGCCCAGATAAGCCGCCATACCCAGCTGTGAGCCAGCCGACGGATCCGGGGAACCATCACGCTTCAGCTGTGCGTAAAACACACCCTGCCAGGGTTCTGCTGAAGTGTTTTTAATGCGGAAATTCACATCCACCAGATAGTCACCACGACGGAAGGTGAATACTTTTTCCACCGTGGATTTTTCGTTGCTGGCGGTCAGTACCACCTGCAGTTCATCCTGACCTTCGGCCAGTTCAAACTGCGTGTTTTCTACCCGATACAGAGCCGCACCTTTGCTGTCGATACCATCACGACCGAGCAAACCACTCTGAGCGGTGTAGGTACGACGCTGGTTACGCTCCATCAGGACAAAGGGCACGTCCTGCTGATCAATAGAAGCCGGATATTCTGGCAGCAGCACTTCAACCACTTCACCACCGCGTGGATCAATAGTGATCTGCAACACGTCCGTCGTTACCCGAATCAGATCAGCAGAGGGTTTTTCTGCGGTTGCTGCCACCGCCGGAGCGTCAGTCACCACCGGTAACTCAGCCGCTACAGCATCGCTGGTGTCAGGCATATCCTGCTGTACAGGAGCAGCAGCTTCACTGATGGGTGCAGTCACCTGAACAACCTGACCGTAGTCGTTGTTCCAGGCGAGAATAAGAAGATAAGAAGTGATGGCCAGGCCAATAAATATGACCGTACGTCGGATATCCATGATCAGGGTTTCCGTTGACAACAGTGAGAGGAATGGTTGGGTAAATCGGGTACCGGATCAACGCCATGGGAACCCCAGGGATGACACCGGCCCAGACGTTTCAGTGCCAGCCAACCACCACGCAAAGCGCCATAACGACGGATTGCTTCATCGGCATAAGCCGAACAAGTGGGATAATAGCGGCAACGGCTGGGTATAAAGGGACTGATTGCATTGCGATAGACAGCGATCAGCAACAGCAAAGCCTTAACGCCCGGACGGGCGGCGGTTGGAGCGGCGGCCGTTTGCTTGTCGGTCATTGGAAGGACGCTTCAATCTGAACCAAAGGGCGTCAATCATCGCACGAATTTGCTGGTTGTCCAGTTCGGCAAGACCAGAGCGGCCGAGCACCACAAAATCCAGCGCATCCAGCTGTTGCTGATGGTGGCGGAAGGATTCCCGGATAATACGTTTTACCCGGTTGCGGTCCACGGCACGCTTGATCTGCTTTTTGGCCAGCACGAAACCGAGCCTGGCCTGGTTCTGCTCATTCGCTGTTGCCAGCAGCAAAAGCTGTGGCGAACTGCTGCGCCATTCGGTGTTGTCAAAAACCCGTTTGAACTCAGCCGGTTTTAATAACCGGGCTGAGCGCAAGAATGAGGTTTCTGACATCAGACGGACAACACAGCGTCAGATGATCAGTTAAACGGTAGTCAGATTGTGACGGCCTTTAGCACGACGACGGGCCAGAACCTGACGACCATTTTTGGTGGCCATACGGGCACGGAAACCGTGAGTACGCTTACGCTTCAGTACGCTTGGTTGGAAAGTACGTTTCATAACACTGTCACCCAGTTAAGTGAAAGGGGCAAATTTTAAGGGCGTGAATTGTATGAGAAAGGATCAGCATAAGCAACGATCATTTTGCAGCCGGTGTTTTTGCACATCAGTACAAAGATTTATCTTGATTGAATAATGTTTGAAGAATGAAAGAAGAGAATTTGTTGTTGTTATTATTAGCGCCCGACAGTTCTGTGGAAAACCATAAAAAAACCAATTAAATCAATTGGTTAATACATTCATAAGTGCGTGCAACAGTCCCGTATAAGGGGTGTGTGAGCTGGGTCTTAGGTTGGTATGGAATGTGGGTGAAAACCACTGAGGCTGAGGTTTTCAGGTTATGCACAAAAGGATCCGGAGGAAACCACGCTAGTTATCCACAGAAAAAGGCGTTTCTTTTCTGCACAGGACCGGTTTCTGCTGTGGATAACATCGCCACCCTCAGTTAGAATGTGCGGCTCGCCTGAATACCGACGGATAACAGAAGTGGCACTGACAGCACTGTGGCAAGATTGCCTGGGACACCTGCAACATGAGCTTCCGGCTCAGCAGTACAACACATGGATCCGCCCTTTGATGGCCGATGATGCCAGTGGTCAGCTGGTGTTAAGTGCGCCCAACCGCTTTGTGCGTGATTGGGTAAAAGACAAATACCTGCAGCGTATTCAGGAAATTCTTTCCGACCTTAATAGTGGCCGCATTACCCGGGTTGAATTGACTGTGGGTGAGGCGCAGCCGATGTTCCGTTCTCAGCTGGCTATGCCTTCATCTGCGCCCCAGCGTCCGGCCGTGGTGCAGGACAGTTTTTCCGGTAACAGTGAAGGCTATGTATTTGCATCGCCGGACCCGGTTGAAGAGGTTTTGCTGGAACCTGCTGCTTTTAATACAGAAGCACCGCGCAGTCGCCGCGAAGTACAGGTGGAAGGCGGTGTTAAGCATCAGAGCTTTCTGAACCCTTCCTTTACCTTTAAAAGCTTTGTAGAAGGTAAATCCAACCAGCTGGCCCACGCTGCTGCCCGCCAGGTGGCTGAAAATGCCGGTGGTTCGTACAACCCTCTCTTTATTTATGGCGGTGTTGGCCTGGGTAAAACCCACTTAATGCACGCGGTGGGCAATTATCTGCTCAGCAAAAACCCCAATGCCAAAGTGCTGTATGTGCATTCTGAACGCTTTGTGCAGGACATGGTTAAGGCGTTACAGCTGAAAGCCATTAACGAATTCAAACGCTTTTATCGTGGCCTGGATGCGTTGTTAATTGACGACATTCAGTTTTTTGCCGGCAAAGATCGTTCACAGGAAGAGTTTTTCCATACCTTTAATGCCTTATTGGAAGGCGGCCAGCAGATGATTCTGACCTGCGACCGTTATCCGAAAGAGATTAACGGCCTGGAAGAACGCCTTAAATCCCGCTTTGGCTGGGGGTTAACGGTGGCGGTCGAACCGCCGGAGCTGGAAACCCGGGTCGCCATTCTGATGAAAAAGGCCGAAGAAACCGGTATTGATCTGCCCAGCGATGCGGCTTTTTTTATTGCTCAGAAAATCCGTTCCAACGTGCGTGAACTGGAAGGTGCCCTGAAGCGGGTGGTGGCTAATTCCCAGTTTACCGGCAGCGAAATTACTCTGCCGTTTATTAAAGAAACCCTGAAAGATCTTATTGCCCTGCAGGATAAACAGGTCAGCATCGACAATATTCAGCGAATCGTTGCCGAGTATTACAAAATCAAGATGGCTGATTTATTATCTAAGCGCCGCACCCGCTCCATTGCCCGTCCCCGTCAGGTGGCGATGGCTCTGAGTAAAGAACTGACCAATCACAGTCTGCCGGAAATCGGTGATGCCTTCGGTGGTCGTGATCATACGACGGTGTTGCATGCGTGCCGCAAAATTAAAGAGCTGCAGGAATCCAGTGCAGATATCCGTGAAGACTATAAGAACCTGCTGCGTTCATTGACAACCTGAAGAGTGGAGAGCCATGAAATTCGTTATCGCCAGGGAAGCCCTGTTACGCCCTTTGCAACTGGTGGCCGGTGTTGTGGAAAAACGCCAGACTCTGCCGGTATTGTCCAATGTCCTGCTGGAACTGCGGGGGCAACAATTATCCCTCACCGGTACCGATCTGGAAGTTGAACTGGTCGGCCGGGTGACGCTGGAAGAAGCTGGTCAGGATGGTGAAATCACCGTGCCGGGTAAAAAGCTGATGGATATTTGCCGTTCTTTACCGGATGGTTCTCAAATTGAAATTGAACAGGATGATCAGCGCGTGGTCGTGCGTTCCGGTCGTTACCGTTCAACCTTGTCTACGCTGCCAGCCAGTGAATTCCCCAATGTGGAAAACATCGCTGGCGAACAGAGTTTTACTCTGGCTCAGAGCGCCCTGCGTCGTGTTATTGAACGCACCAGTTTTGCCATGGCGCAGCAGGATGTCCGCTACTATCTGAACGGTATGCTGTTTGAAGTCAGCAGTAATGGTCTGCGTACCGTTGCTACCGACGGTCACCGTCTGGCCACCTGCAAAGCCGAAATTGCCGGCCCGGATACCGCCCAGCAGATTATTCTGCCGCGTAAAGGCGTGCTGGAACTGGCCAAATTGCTGGCTGACCCGGAAGCCTCAGTAACCCTGGCGCTCAGCAGTAACCACCTGCGTGCGCATACGGAAAATTTTACCTTTACCTCGAAACTGGTAGACGGCAAATTCCCCGATTACACCCGCGTGATTCCGAAAAACGGCAGCAATATTCTGCTGGCTGACCGTACCGAGTTGCGTCATGTCTTCAACCGCACAGCGATTCTCTCTAACGAGAAATACCGGGGTGTCCGCCTGGTACTGGAAACTGACCTGCTGAAGGTTCTGGCCAACAACCCGGAACAGGAAGAAGCTGAAGAATCCCTGGCGGTAGAATACCGTGGCGATGCTTTGGAAATGGGCTTTAACGTTTCTTACCTGCAGGACGTAATGGGCGTACTGGATTCGCACCTGGTCAAAATGACCCTGTCTGACGCTAATAGCAGCGCGCTGCTGGAAGAGCCGGAAGGTGGTGATGCTATGTATGTTGTTATGCCGATGCGCCTCTAGTCAGAGGCGACCGCGCTATCTCTTTATGAGAAGTCTCTATGCCCATCCGGCAGCTTAAAATCCGCGGCGTGCGCAATCTGCTGCCGCTGGATCTTACCCTCCATCCCGGTGTGAATTTTATTTACGGTGCCAACGGCTCCGGTAAAACCAGCATTCTCGAAGCCATTGTGTTAATGGCCACCGGGAAGTCGTTCCGCACCTCTCAGCTGAAGCATGTACAGGCTCAGGATGCTGATCGTATCGAGCTGGTGTTCGATATTGAGGATGAAGCACTGGGCCAGAGTCAGCTGGATAGCCTGCGCCTGAAATCGGGCGATAACCTGCTGAAACTGAATGGCTCGGTATTAACGGCACAAACGGAAGCGGCGCAATGGTTGCCGGTGCAGGTTATTGAACCCACCACCTTTAAGTTGTTATCCGGTTCGCCGGAAGAACGCCGCCAGTTTATCGACTGGGGCGTGTTCCACGTGGAACAAAAGTTTATCGAGCACTGGAAAGTGTTCCGCAAACAACTCAAACAACGCAACGCAGTGCTGAAAGAAAAAGAACTGCAGTGGCTGCCGGTGTGGAACCAGACCTTTGCTGAAAGTGCGGCCGTTATTGATAACTACCGCCGCGCGTATCTGAAACGCTTTAAGCCAGAATTTGAACGCATTCTCCAACAGCTGGACGACAGCATTCAGGTGAACCTGGCCTACTACCCGGGCTGGGATCGTGACAGCGAACTGAACGACGTACTGAATAAGCAACAGGAACGGGATCTGGCGCTGGGTTATACCCAATCCGGGCCACACCGGGCCGAGCTGCGCATTAAGGTGGATAAGCAGCCTGCCGCTGAAATACTCAGCCGTGGCCAGCAGAAAACGGTGGTCGCGGCGCTGAAGATTGCCCAGGGGGCATTGTTCCAGCAGGAGAGCGGTCGCCGCACTATTTACCTGGTGGATGATCTGGCTTCAGAACTCGATGAAAAGCACCGTTTCGCTTTATGTAAGCTGCTGGAAGACTTAAAATGTCAGGTCTTTATTACCAGTATTGATAAAGACAAGCTGACGGATA
>JAEWQT010000234.1 GCA_023399105.1 Pseudomonadota bacterium
ACATGCACTTTGACCGTGCCATCGGAAATATCCAGCTCGCGGGCAATCACTTTATTGCTCATGCCTTTGGCGATGCACTGCAGAATTTCCACTTCACGGCCGGTTAAGGTATCCAGCTCGGACGCCGGCCGTACCGCCGGACGCCGGATGGCCGCCGCCAGTACCTGAGTAACCGCTTCGCTGAGCACCATTTTGCCGCTCAGGGCCAGTTTAATCTGTTCCAGTAACTGATCCGGGTCGGTGTCTTTTAACAGATAACCATCGGCGCCCTGGCTGATGGCGGCCAGTACGTCTTCATCAGAGTCCGATACCGTCAGCATCACAATACGGGAGGTGACCCCGGCATCGCGCAGTTTGGTTAAGGTTTCCAGACCATCCATACCCTGCATATGCAGGTCCAGAATAATCAGATCAGGGTCCTGCTCTTCCGCAATAAGCAGCGCATCCGCGCCATTGCTGGCTTCGGCAATAACGTCCAGATCGTCTTCAAATGCCAGTAATTGTTTTAATCCTTTGCGCAGCAAGGGATGATCATCGACCAGCATAATTGTCGATTTTTTACTGTCCATTTTCTTACCCTATCAATGGTTAACTGCGCTCCATACTAAAGCTGGACCGGTCAATGTCAATTGAATGGCAACATTGCGGAATAAAGGCTGCAAAACTACCGCCAAAGGACAAAAAGAGCCAACATCAGCTACCCACAAAGAGGCACAAATTTATCCCTTACAACCGGTGGTCAGCCCGGTCGTATCTGTGTACATTTCTTCCTGCACGCCGAGCGGTTGTGCCTAAGTTCCGGTCGGAATATGGCGCTTCAGCCGTGGCAATTCAGCCACCGGGAATAACGGGAAACGGTTATTCCTCCCTTACTTGGAAAGGTGTTTTATGCTGACCGACCGTTTTCAACGGCGCTTTACCTATTTGCGTTTATCGCTGACGGAGCGCTGTAATTTCCGCTGCAATTATTGTCTGCCCGATGGTAACGACTGCAGCAGCGATGAAGCCGACCTCAGCTTGCCGGAAATCCGCCGTTTGCTGACCGCTTTTGCCCGGCTGGGAACCCGCAAAGTACGCCTGACCGGTGGTGAACCAGCGCTGCGTAAAGACCTGACTGACGTCATCAGCCTGTGCAAACAGATTCCCGGCATTGAGAAAGTGGCCCTGACCACCAACGGGTTTAATCTGCAGCGGGAATTACCGCACTGGGTTGACGCCGGGCTGGATGCACTGAACGTCAGCGTCGACAGTCTGGAAGCTTCGTCCTTTGCCCGCATTACCGGTGCCGACCGGCTGCAGAATATTCTGGACGGTATTGATCAGGCGCTGGCATCGCCCCTGCGTCAGGTAAAACTCAATACCGTGCTGCTACGGCAGCACAACGCCACCGACCTGCCGGCGTTTCTGCGCTTTATTCAGGAACGACCGGTGGCATTACGCTTTATTGAATTAATGCGCACCAACGACAATACGGATTTTTATCAGGCTCAGCATCTCAGCGGTGAAGTAATCCGCCAGCACTTGCTGGACAGCGGCTGGAGCCTGCAACCCAAGGGAGAAACCGATGGCCCCGCACTGGAATACGCCCACCCCGATTACGCCGGCCGGGTCGGTCTGATCATGCCGTACAGCAAAGATTTCTGCAGCAGCTGTAACCGCCTGCGGGTGTCCAGCCGAGGGGAATTATTTTTATGCCTGTTTGCCGACCAGCATCAGAGCCTGCGTGATTTACTGCAAAGCGATGATCCGGCACCGGTGGTGGCCTTTTTACAGCGTGCCATTCTGGGCAAAGAAGAAACCCATTACCTGCACCAGCAACACAGCGGCCAGACCCGGCATCTGGCCATGATTGGTGGCTGAACATGAGTGCCTCTCCGTTCAGTGCCATTATTCTGGCCGGCGGCCAATCCAGCCGCATGGGGCGTGATAAAGCCCTGTTACGCTGGCATGGCCTGCCATTATGGCAATATCAGCAACAACTGCTGAAACAGCTGGGCTGTGACGATATTCTGCTCAGCCATCCGCACCTGGGTATTGCCGACCAGCACCCTGATTTTGGCCCGCTGGCCGGCCTGCAGGCATTGGTGCCATTATGCCGCCATGCCCATATTCTGGTGCTGCCGGTGGATATGCCACTATTGACGCCAATGCTGCTGAAATATCTGCTGCAACAGGCCGAATTACAGCCCGCACATTTCCACAACCACGCCCTGCCCTGTGTCTTGCACAATACGCCGGAATTAATTCGTTACCTGAACCGGCAAATGCACCCGCGCGGCCAGCGTTCCGTAAAATCCCTGCTGGCTTTTTGCGAAGCCAGCAGTCTGGAATGCCCCTGGCCGGAAACCCTGGCCAATACCAATACCCCGGAAGACTGGCAACAGGTCTGCCCTAAAACCGATGCAGAGAAACTGCCATGAGCAAACGCCCGCAGGCGGATTTTTATCCGCTGAATCTCGTCATTCTGACCCTCTCCGACAGCCGTATTGCAGCAACCGACAGCAGCGGCGACACCTTGCAGCAACTGGCTGAAACGGCTGGTCATCGCGTGTGTGAACGCGCCCTGCTGCCGCACAACCGTTATCAAATCCGCGCCCTTGTCAGCCAATGGATCGCCAGTGAGTCTATTCAGGTGGTGGTGCTGAACGGCGGCACCGGCTTTGCTGCCGGCAATTGCACACCAGAAGCTATCCGGCCGTTGTTCGACACCGAAGTAGAAGGTTTCGGAGAATTATTCCGGCAGCTGAGTTATGCCGATATCGGCAGCAGCAGCCTGCAATCCCGGGCGCTGGCCGGTATGGCCAACGGCACCTTAATATTTGCCATTCCCGGTTCTGGCGGTGCCTGCCAGCAGGCCTGGGAACAGCTGATTGCCCCGCAACTGGACAGCTGCACCGGCCCCTGTAATTTTGTGGCCCATATTAAAAACAGTCCGCAACCGGCCTGTGGTTAAGGAATATCCCATGTCTGAATTAACCCATATTGATCAGCACGGCAACGCCCACATGGTGGATGTTTCCGCTAAAGAATCCAGCCTGCGCACCGCCTGTGCCAGTGCCCGGGTATTTACCCGGGCTGATGTCATTGAAC
>JAEWQT010000274.1 GCA_023399105.1 Pseudomonadota bacterium
TTGAGTTGAGGCTGTATATTATGAATACATTGCCTGCCAGTATTAGTAGGGCGATCTGGCGTGGTTTTGGGTATTTCTGATGGTGCGCTAGAGCCAGTCCTGTTTGCAGTGATAACCTTACGATTAACCAGTGTAGCGTTACCAGTACAGTAATAAACCATAATGCTTCGTACGCGAAATCGGAGTTAAGTAACTCCTTGATTTGCAGGGACGAAAATACTTTTTGCTGGGTGAATATGTCAGGATAATGGTTTTGGTATATTAAGATTTGTAGTGCTATCAGTATGAGTGCGAGAAAAAAACTGCTGAGCCAGCCTGCCGTTTTTTGTCCATCTGTCTGATTTATAAAAGAGTTATTCATGGCTTGGTTATCATGAGAGGCTTTTCTTTTGCAACAGGCTTGCACCAGTCAAATGATGACGCTACTTCCGGGGTGAAGTGTTCTTTGTAAGTGCATGGATTATCACTCATTTTTTCTGCCATCATCAGAATTGTTTCGTTGTGATGTTGAGGTGTGGCGATCAACCAATGCTGGGCATTGATGTAAATGGGATATTGGCTGACAAAATTCAACTGCTGTAGTGATGGGGTTGACACTCTGCTGAGCATTAGCTGCCAGCTGAAAACAGAGAAAAATACTACGCTGATGAGGGTGGCAATTACTGTGGTTGGCGTAAAAAATGACCTGCGTATTCCCGTGCCGCTGGGCGGTAAAGAGAGTGTGATAACCAGGCATGCCGTAAAAAATGACAATGAGTGGTAAAACACGCCATCAATCATACCGGCTAACAGCGCCGCGACACTTGCCATAATAAGACCAGGATATTCTGTTTGAGTGCGGGTGGCCCAGGCTTTAACAAGAAGGGTGATGAGTGCAGCCAGTGTAAGTATCCCAGCTAAACCTGAAGAGAGTATGACCTGAATGAATACGCTGTGAGGCTGTGCAAAGTAATCATTAAGAATGGCGGGTCTTAAATATCGGAATGCATCTGAACCCAGCCCCAGCCATGGTGATTCGTGCCACCATAGATGTAACGCTTTCTGGTATATGGTCAGACGGTGTGACGATAATTGATTAAGGTCTTTATGCCCATCTCCAAAGTCAAAAAGTCTGAACAGATTGAGGCTGCCATCTGTAACGATGAAGATCTGGGAAAGCAGTAATCCGGTAATCGAGGTAAGGCCGATAACAACGAAGGTGTTTCTGTGAAAAAAACAAAATATGAGCGTTACCGCCAGGATGGCAAGAAAAGTGGCCCTTCCTCCCATCCAGTAAACTAATCCCCATGAGGCAATAAGAAAAATAATGGTCAGCCAGTATCCCACTCTTTGTTGAGGAACCAGCAAAAATGTATAGCCTATCGGCAGTAACAGCGTTGCCATGTATCCAATGTGTCGGATGTTGGTGGCCAGTGGTGGGTTTGTTGACCAGGGGTAATTCGCGGGGTCGAAAACGGATATCCATGCGTAGAGCAGCCTGAGAATAATAAAAAACAGCATCAGCATCAGACTGATACTGAGCAGTCTTTTAAATTCAGGCGCTGCGCGTAATTGGTGATACAGCAATAAACTGCTCATCGCATACAAAAGCATCTCGAATAAGTGTGCACTGCCTTGCCAAGGAAATTCCGATAGCGCTGTCGAGAGGGCATGAATTACCCAAAACAGTGCGATCAGACCAACAACCAGTGGGCTGGCATGTATTACCTTATCCCGCCAGTGCCAGATAAGACTCAGGACAATAAAAATAATTGCCGTGAAGGCGGTTAGCGGCCGAATGCTTTGGCTGCTCCAGAATATCGGGTAGCTTTCCCGGATAAAGGGCAGGGCTGGCAAGGCGAGCACGAGAAACCACAGCGGCAAGTGCCTGAGCTGCACTTGCACGCCGAACATCTGAATGCCGGTAGCGGGATGTTGCACAGTTCAGACCAACCGCATCGACAGGTCGATGGCTTTGCAGTCTTTGGTTAACGCGCCAATGGAGATGTAATCCACTCCAGTCTGGGCGTAGGGCAGCAATGTGTCGTTGGTAATGCCGCCGGAGGCTTCCAGTTTTACTTGCGGGTTGCGCTGGCGGCTGTGCGCCACGGCGGCGGTCATGGCGGCAGGGCTGAAGTTATCCAGCATGACAATATCGGCGCCGGCGTCGATCGCTTCGTCCAGTTGCGCGACGGTTTCTACTTCTACTTCCACCGGTTTGCCGGGGGCAATCTGGTGGGCCTGCTGCACCGCCGCGGCAATGCCGCCGGCGGCCATAATGTGATTTTCTTTAATCAAAAAGGCGTCATACAGACCGATACGGTGGTTGTAGCAACCGCCGACGGCCACGGCGTATTTTTGTGCGATGCGCAGGCCGGGAATGGTTTTGCGGGTATCCAGCAGTTTCACCCCGGTGCCGGCGACGCGGTCGGCGTAGTGGCGGCAACGGGTGGCGGTGCCGGACAGGGTTTGCAGGAAATTCAGCGCGCAGCGTTCGCCGGTTAATAAAGAACGGGCGGGGCCACGCAGTTCAAACAGCACCTGATCGGGGCGCACCCATTCGCCTTCGCGCACGCGCCATACCACCTGTACGGTGGGGTCAACCTGGCGGAATACCTCATTCACCCAGGCAATGCCGGCAATAATGGCGCGCTCGCGGGTAATAATGCGGGCGCGGGCCTGCTGGCTGGCGGGAATCAGCTGCGCGGTAATATCGCCACTGCCGATGTCTTCCTGCAGGGCAATGCGAACGGCGGTGATGATGTCATTGGTGTGCTGACGCAGATCCATGGGTGAGGTAACTCCGGGTTAATTTGAATACAACCGGGCTGAGTAACAGCAGCGCCAGTAAGTTCGGCAGCGCCATCATGGCGTTGAGGGTGTCGGCCAGCAGCCAGGCCACGTCCAGTTCGCGGGTGGCACCGATGGGAATGGCCAGCACCCAGATCAGCCGGAAAACGGGCACGGATTTTACACCGAACAGGTATTCGGTGCATTTCTCACCGTAAAACGACCAGCCAATAATGGTGGTGAACGCAAACACCGCCAGCCCCAGGCTAACAATAATATTGCCGTAAGCGGGCAGGCCCAGGCTGAAGGCCATGGCCGTTAACGGCGCGCCGCTGAGGCCTTTACCGGGCACACATTCGGCCAGTTCGGGGGCGCACAGTTGCCAGGCGCCGGAGGCGACAATCACCAGCCCGGTGATGGTGCAGATAATGATGGTGTCGATGAAGGTGCCGAGCATGGCGATGCTGCCTTGGCGCACCGGGTCGCGGGTTTGCGCAGCAGCGTGGGCGATGGGGGCGCTGCCAAGGCCGGCTTCGTTGGAAAAGACGCCGCGCGCCACGCCAAAGCGGATGGCGGCCCACACGGCGGCGCCGGCAAAGCCACCCACCGCAGCGGCCGGGTTAAAGGCGTGGTACAGAATCAGTTCGATGGCCTGCGGGACGCGGTCGGCGAAGATAATCAGCAGAATCACACCGCTGACCACATAAGCCAGCGCCATAAAGGGCACAATTTTACCGGCCACGGTGGCAATGCGGCGGATGCCGCCCAGCAGCACCAGACCGACCAGTACGGCGATAACGATGCCGGTCAGCCAGGTGGGCACGGCAAAGTTGGAATGCAGTACATCGGCCACCGAGTGTGACTGCACACC
>JAEWQT010000293.1 GCA_023399105.1 Pseudomonadota bacterium
ATAGCGCAGGTTGGTATCATCGGCACCCAGCTGGATGGCGATATGGCCATGTTGCTGTTGGTGTTGATAGCCCAGGGTGATCTTTTCGCTGTTAAATTCATAGCCGGCTATAAGTTTTCCATGCTCGGTTAATTGCTGGTTAAGCGTAAAAAAGGGAAACAGCTTGTCGTGATAATGCCAGGCACCAGCACGGAGTTGTTGTTCTGTACCGTTCCAGCTCAGGCTGCCGCGGGTCATGGCAGGCATGCCTTGTTGGCGGAACTCATCAATTCCCCGGGAGCCGTTAAACACGGGGTTATAACGGACAAAGCCGCTGTCATTATATTGGGTGTTGTTGGTATTCAGCTGTCCCTGGGTGCGGCCGGCATCATCCCAGGTCATACGCATCCACAGGTCTTCTGCTATTAAACTGGCTTGCCAGGCGCCTGCTTGCCAGTGCAGCTCAATATCCACCGCGCCACCATGGCCGCGGGGACGGTCAATCTGATGCTCCAGCAGCAGGTCTTCGCTGTAGTAATAATCCAGTTGTGCCTGCCCCTGATAATCGCGTGGGTTGGGTTGCAAGATATTGCCCTGCAGGCGACCTTCCTGAAAATGACGGCCCTGCAGTACGCTGAAATAGGTAATCAGCTGAATGTTCTGCCACTCCGGCAGATGAAACCCAACGCGTACACCACGGGCTGCCAGGTGTTGTACCTGTAAATCAAGCTGGTATTCCTGGTCGGACGGAATAGGCTGGTCACTGCCTTCCAGATACAGCAGTTGCGCAGTGTCGGGGGAAAAAACAAATACCCAGTCGTTGCGTTCAATATATTCCAGCGACACCCAGCGTTCGCGCATACCCATGGCAAAACGGTTGCGGCTGAAGGCGGTGCGGCCAGTGGCTGGTGGCTGGTCTTTCCAGGTGTTTTCCACCATTTGGTAAATGGCCGAGGCTTCGCTGTAATTCTGGCTGCTGACGGTCAGCCAGACCTCATCCAATGACGTTTTGCTGGCTTGGGCGATTGGGGCAACCAGCAGGCAAATTGCCAGCAGTGATAGTAAGAAAAGAGTCATACATGGCTCATCAGTAAACAAAAATACCCAACGAACATTGTTGTCGTGCGGATAAAAAAATACGGGGCCAATCGGCCCCGTATTTTATGCACAGTGACGATGATCAGAACAGAGATTCAAACGCCTGTGATTTTTCTGATGCTGGATTGCCATTATCATCAAAGTGGTAGGTTACGAAATAACCATTACTTTCATGGGTGATGGTGGCATAGCGGGTGTCGTCTTTGCTGATGTAACCCACATTGGTGCCGGTGCTGTCATCGGCCAGCAGCAGACGTACGGTGGTGCCAGCGGCATCGCTCAGGGTTACCCGCAGGTTTTGTTCCAGCTCGGCATCGGTATTACCCGCGCCTTGAGCAGACAGCTGCAGGAACTTACGGCTGCTGCCATTTACTGTCCAACCCAGGGTCAGATCGGCTTTGCCAGCCTTGAAGCCAGTGCGCTGCAGCTGCAGTTTTACATCGGCTTCTGGCAGGTTGGCCGACAGCTTGCCGGTTAATTCTGCGGTAATGGTGGCCAGAATATGGTTCTCTTCCGTGTCTTCATAGCCGGCGTTATCCAGTACGGCATTGAAGGTAACGGTGCGGTCACTGGCGCTCAGCTGCTCGTATTTGTCTTCCCAGTTATCCGGGAAAATAACCGTACCATGAGTGGCGTCCTGCAGGCGGAAGTCTTCAAGGTACCAGTACAGTTCGTATACCGGCAGCGCCTCCAGAATATTGGTAACAGGTGCATCGTTCCAGGCTTGCATGTAAGGGGCATTTTCGCCGCAGTGGTAGTTGAACATGCTGTATTCCGGAGCATCGGATACGTTGCAGTTTTCCATGCGGAAGTAAGACATTACCACTTCACCTTCAGCGGCCAGATTGGCCGGTTTGATGCGAGCCGGAGCAATGACTACTGGCTCGTAATTGCAATATTCATATTCAGTCCCTTGGTTATAACAAACGTTGTTATAAACCGTTTGCTGGTAGCAAGTTTGGTATTCAGTCCCTTGGTAGTCACAAACATCTTCAGTCTGGTACTGTTCCCCCACATACACCCCGACATAATGTTGTACGTCAAAGGATTGCTGTGCAGTGCCGGAACCCAGCCTGACAGACAAGGTTTGCGCGTCTGCAGACAGGGTGAATGCGGCTGGTACATTCACTGCGGTGCCGTCCACCAGGCTGGTGTAGGTATCGTAGTTATCCATGGTCGCGGTCAGCTTGGCTTCCAGTTTGCCACCGATTACGTTGCTGGCAGTAAAAGAACCGTTCAGAGCAATTTTCTTCGGCATAAAGGCGGCCATGTTGCCAGGGTTTTTCGCCCGTTGTGCGGCAGACGTACCGCCTGCCAATTCAAAACCACCGGTAAAGGTGCGTTTCACGTTTTGTGCATCGGTGTTTTCCAGCGTTACGCTGGCTTTCAGGCTGGCGTCAGCAATAACAAAGCCAGTACCAGTGTATTCCCAGATACCGTCCTGTACCTTCAGTGGCAGGGGAGTTGACGGAGTAATGCTCAGCGCGCCTTCGGTCAGGGTCAGCTTGGTGTCGCCATCTTGCGAGGTGGCATTACCGGTGATGGTCACATCCAATTTGCTCAGCGTGATGTTGGTGCCGGTGCTGAGGTTCGGGAAGGTGATGGTCAGATTAACCGAAGTGTCATTATAGGTGGCGTCGGTAACGTTCCAGCTGGTGCCACTTTGACTAATGGTGGTATCGCTGAATTGAGCGGCGTAGGTGGTAGCCAAACCGTCTAATTGCTCAGGGGTTAATGCCCAATCACAAGTTGACCACTCGTCATTGCAATACTCCTGATATATTGAGCCCGTTGTTAAACGCCAATCGTTCATCCGACGGTAGTCCGCTTCAGCAATAGCCTGAAGATTCAGACTAGTTTCTGCAAAGTCACCCAGCTTATTGCGGCTTTCGATCGCCAATGAAACCAGAGTGGCAATTTCAGAGACTGCACCGCTGACTTCACTGAGGCCGGCATCAAAAATAGCACCGGCGTTTTCAGCCTCGGCAATCAGGTTGTCGGCGACAAATTTTTCGGTGTTGTTTTCATCGGTAGCGTCTCTCAGAGCCGGGTAAATTTCCCAACCCAGGGTGCGGACATCGGCAACCAATGCTTTAACCGCTTTTACGTTGATGCTTAGCTGCTGCTGCTGTTCGCTGGGATCTACTTCGGCGGCAGGAATCTCAATATCACAACCATTTTCATCACAGCCTTCAGTGGCTTTGGTTTTAGCTTCATTCAGTTTGGTTTGAACTTCTTGCTGCTTGGCTGCCAGCTCGGTGTTTTCTGTTGCGGCTTTGGTTAATGCTGCAGTGGCGCTGGAGGTTAAGCCTTCCAGTGCTTTCTGGTCAACCGAGCCGGTCGCAATAGCCTGAGTAAAGGATTCGATTTTTTCCTTAATGGTGCCGTTAGTGGTTCCATTGGTGTCAGCGAACGCTGCCGCTAACAGGCTTAATTGCAGGGCCGCAGTATCGGCATTGGCAGCTTCCGGTTTGGTGATATCCACGGGTTTGATTTGGGTGAGGTCCTTACCGTCACCTAAGCCCAGCAGCTTGCGCACCGCCACAGAACCTTTGCTGACGGCGTCGGCGTTTAACGTACCCAGACCACCACGGCTTTCAATCGCGGCGGCGGTTACCAGTTCGGTTAAGGGGGATACGTGCGCTTCTACGGTGGTGGCAGAGGCATCAACGGTGGTGACAGAACGCAGGGATAAGCCGGATTCCATATCAGCCGGTTGGCCAAATGAAACACCATTGCCACAACCCGCTGGTACGTCACAAATCATCTTGGCACCAGGTTGCTGGCTGACGCGGATTACCAGGGTGCCGGCGTTGTTGGCCGGAATGTTCAGGGTATAGGAGCCATCGTCCCTCGATGTCGTTGCGGTTGCAATGGGGTCCAAGCAGTCTGTGGAAACACAGGCTTCCACGTAGGCGCCCAGCAGAATGCCTTTGGCCGCGGTGCCGGTTACCGGTACAGACTGAGCGGTGCTGCCACCACCGTTGTTGTCGTCAGAGGATGAGCTGCTGCAGGCAGTTAAGCCGGCCAGCATCACGCCGGCAGCCAGCAGGCTGAGGGCGTTTTTGCCGTTAAGGGGGGGAAGCTTATTCATAATGGCTCCATCTATTCCGTTAATACGTTGTTACGCGATTGTGTCCAGGGCATCGTCCGTGCCAAGAACATTATTTATAGACGGCTTTGCAGAAACTGACAAACCCATAAACCTGACGTTTTGTGTCGCATCGTAAGCATTGGCTGACTTTTGTAGCTAACCAGTCTGATTACTGATGGTTACCGGTGCCGGTAAAAGCCTTTCACGGCGTTCCAGAGGTTAAATCCTGCAGCAGGAGATAAGGCTTTGCTGCGGATTTGGGCGGCTTTTTTATCCGTCGCAGCCGCCCGGCTGGCCCAGAGTATCCAGTTGCCGTCGGCGGTGGTGGTTTGCAGGACGGTGACGAAACGCTGTTTTAATTGCAGCAGGCAGTCGGTTTGTTCGCGGTGTTCTTTCCACAGGTTCAGCACCAGCCAGCCGTCGGGTTGCAGGTGGCGCTGGCAGGCGTCGAGAAAATCGGCCTGTAATACCAAGGGGTCGAGGCCACCGGCCTGATATAAATCGGCAATGATGAGGTGTGCCTGGGCGGCGTCGGCCTGCTGCAGAAACTGCTGCGCATCGGTGACCTGCGGCTGCAGACGCGGGCTGCGTGGCAGGGCGAAATACTGGTGCGCCACCTGCAATACGGCAGCGCGGATGTCCACGGCCCGGATGCAGGCCTGTGGCAGCAGCTGATGCAGGGTGGTGGCGAGGGTGCCGCCGCCGGTGCCGAGCAGGGTGATGCTGAGGGCGCGCTGCCAGTCATCGAACTGCAGCAGCACTGCGGCCATGCAGCGGGCGTATTCATGCTGCAGCTGGAACGGCGCCTGTTTCAGCTGGCAGCTCTGTTCGTCGGCCGTGCCGAAACTGAGGTAGCGTTTGTTGCCGTCATCAAACACCAGAATGGGGCCGAATTCATCGTAACGCCGGTGAATTTCACGGCCCATGTGTTGCAGGGTATCCACGCCACGCCGCTCTTACAGGGCTTTGAAGAAGACTTTGGAGTTGCGCTGCCAGTTGTACAGGCGCTGCCGCTCCTGCGGCAGGGCGCTGACCGCGCCGGCGACAAAGCCGTGTTCAATAAACCAGTGCGCGGTGCGGGTGGTGAGCACAAATAATTGCTTGTACTGCCGCCGCCGCGCTTCCTGTTCAATTTGCTCCAGCAGCTGGGCGCCACGGTTGGTACCCCGGTAATCGCTGTGCAC
>JAEWQT010000315.1 GCA_023399105.1 Pseudomonadota bacterium
CCGGAATTAACCGCCACATCTTTAAAGCTGTAAACGGAATAAAACAGAATGGTGCTGGCAATCAGTTGCGCGCCGGCGGCCACCCGGTAATCCATTTCAGTTTCCATCGGCCGCAAAGCAATATGGTGACGACGAAACAGCGCGGTCAGGCCGCAAATCAACACCAGTACGGCCAGCATAATGCGCTGGGCGTTCATGCCAAACTCGCCGAAACCGGCAATGCCTAACTCGATGGTACGGAAAATCTGCACCCCGGGGGTAATGCGTTCCACCACCGATTCATACAGGGCATGGCGTTCGGCACACTGCTGCTGTGAGGCCAACAGCGACTGGCGTAACGCGCCTTCATTGACCGGTTCCGGCGCAAACAGATCAAATTCATCGACGCTGTTATTGGCCTGATGAATCAGACGCTGTAATTCTGCATCAATATCCATGGCCGGATTACAGCCCGGCTGCACCGGGTCAATACGCAGCTGGAAATAGCCACTCCACATACTTTCACCCAGCTGCAATAACTGAGCATGAAGCGAACTGCTGGTATTAAGAACAACAACAAATGCCAGCACCACAAAAGCCGGCAACGCGGCCAACCATTCATAGGCGGTACGGTGGCCGACACGCAGGGTCTGCTCCATGGGAATGTCCTCTGAAAATACTGCCAGAGCGCCGTGGCCGGCGCCTGAAAATCGTTATTATTATTTTTGTACAGCCGGATTATTCCAGCTGTTCCGCACACTCAGCTGCCGCCGGCGTTTCCTGACAACGTACCCGGCGCATCAGCCGCAACATACGGCCGTCGTAGACGCCTTCATCACGCAGGGTAATACGCACACTGCGCAGCATTTCGTTGTATTTATCGACGTTTTCCTGGCTCAGTTCGATCCAGTATTTCTGGTCGATCTCGGCGGTATCGCGGTCAATATGGGCCATCATCTGGTCAAACATCGACGCGGCTTTTTCCCGTGATTTCTGGCCGAACCCCGCCGGGAAGCGGTCTTTGTAAATAATCACCTGAAAATCCAGATACGCCAGATTAAACCGCACCACGCCGCCGTTATTGGCTAACCCCTTGTACATTTCCAAAGGCTTGTAAGCCACCGCCGGTGCGTAGGCGACATCAACGCTGCCGTTATTAAAACGGCCGGAGAAATTAGCAGAGTTGGACGGCACCACGGATGCGCCAACGTGGTTCACCAGCTTGATCGACGGTTCGTCATACTCAAAGGTGGCAATGCGTTTGCCGGATAATTCCTCCACGGTGTCGACGTTACGGTCACGCACAAACAGATAAATCGGCCCGGCCGGTAAAATACCCGCCACTTCATAACGGCCTTCTTCCATTAAACGGGCGGCCTGCGGCGCCGAAATGGTCTGAATCAGGCTGCGCATCACACTGTGAGTCGGCACCCCGCCAATGGCTTCAATGGTGGCGGCAAATTTATTGAACGGCCGCGCGCGGGCGCCGGTCATCAGCACCGCGTCGCATTGCTGAGCTTTAAAATCGTCGATGGCGATTTTTTCATCGGTGTAAGCGCGCAGATTCAGATCAACGCCCCACTCCAGTGCGGCGGTGCTGTAATCACGGCTGAGACCGAACACCGAACCGTTGGCGCCCAGCGGGTCATACACGCAGAAAGTGCGTTTTTCCAGATTGGCCCAGCTGACCGAGCTGCCGGTTAAGGCCAGTAATAACATCCAGCGCAGCATGCTTAATCCTCCAGCAGATCGTCGATATTCAGGGTATTCACCGGGGTTTTCACGTCATCCCAGAAGGTGCCCAAAGCCCCCACCGGTGTACGCGAGCCGGTTCCTTCGGTCCATAAACGATCCGACACCGCCAGAATCTGCCTTGAGGCCATAATGTCCATCATGCGGTAGTCCGGGTTGCTGCCTTTCAGCGCCAGCGATTCACCATGGCGACGAATGGCGGCGCGCAGACGCTCGGGATTACCGGCGCTGTCGGCAATCACCACTTCAATGGCATGGGCCATGCGCACGCCAGCAGCCGTTGCCAGGCGGCTGGCCTGCTCCATTTCCATCCACGGGTCCGTACCACGCGGCGCAGTATCCGGCATCATAATCCACATACCCGCCTGCAATGCCTGCGCCAGGCCCCACCAGCGCTGGTTATCCACACACTGCAGGCCACGCACGGTTTTCATGGCAATGTCTTTCGGTACGTTTACCACGCTGCCGGCGCGCAGATCGCTCATCACCGCCTGCATACCGGCCAGGTTGCCCAGCACCCAGTAAATTTCTTTGCTTTTGCTCAGTTTCGGGCACTGTTCGCCCGGTGCACCAAACTCGGCCACCATGTGCTGGTAGGCCTGATACTGGCGCTGCGCCGCCACGGCAAAGGCACGCTTTTCGCGGATACGGGCATCTTTGGCTTCGTGAATATTCTGGGCTTTGAAGGCACGGATATAGGCCAGTACCTGTTCATGGGCTTTTTCTTCAGCGCAGGAGCCCATCATCATGTTCATGGTGACGGCGGCGCGATCCGGTGTGAACGTCAGCTCGGTGAACGACATCAGCGCCGGTGACAGTGCGCTGGTCATGCCACAGGCCTGCTCGGGGTCGGACGATTTCATGGTGTAAGGAATGGCGTAATCTTCGGTGAAGTCGTACGCAAACCAACCCGTGGTGCGGTAAATGGTGCTGCAGCCGGTGACGCTGCTGAGTACCAGCACGACCAGCGTGAAACGCGTGAGGAAAGACATGATGCCCCCAATTTCGATCGTTGTTGTTGTTATTCTGACGGGGATACTACCCCAGAGCCGGACTGCAGCCCAGGTGCAGTATGACAATACGCGCCGCCGAAGCCTTGGCCGTACTGTCTTCCGGAACCCGACAGTAGAGCCAATTACCCATTTCGGGAAGGTTCGATCCGGCCGCGCCGCCGACCCGATGGCTCATATTCACTGTCACAAAATTTAAACTTGGCAGCGCCTTTGCCTGCTTGCATAGTGAAGCCGGCCGGTGCTTACCGGCCAGCCGTTGATGACTGCCCCGCCATGTTCAGGAGAATACCCTTATGGCCGCACGCAAATCCGCAACCAAGCTGTACGTTCTGGATACCAATGTTCTGATCCACGACCCCGCCGCGCTGCTGAATTTCGAAGAGCATCAGGTGGTGATTCCAATGACGGTACTGGAGGAACTGGATAAATTAAAAATGGGCAAAGCCGGCATGGCCGCCGATTGCCGGGAAGCCATCCGCAAAATTGACCAGATTATCGGCCATGCTTCCCCCACCGAAATTGCCCTGGGCGTGCCCATCATCCGCGCCGGTGGCGCCGGTATGGGGCATCTGTCGATTCTGCTGGATAACTTTGATGCCCCGCGCCGCTCACTGCCGCCGGATCTGAATGACAACAAAATCATTAACAGCCTGGTCGGGCTGCAGGAAAAATACCCCAACCGCGATGTGGTGCTGATCACCAAAGACATCAATATGCGCCTGAAGGCGCGCGGTTGCGGCATCGCCGCCGAAGATTATCAGAACGACCAGCTGGTCTCCGACGTTGCCTTATTGGAAACCGGCTACACCCTGGTCGATGGCTCGTTCTGGGATACCCAGAGCGCCGTAGAAACCTTCCACGACAGCACCGGGACCTACCACCGCATCGCTCAGGCCGACCTGCCTGACAATCCGGGACTGAACCGTTTTATTGTCGATCAGCGCGGTTTTATCGGCCGCGTGGTACAGCTGCAGGACGGCATAGCCACCCTGCTGGATCTGCCGGCCGAACAACTGCTGGCGCGCAGCGCCTGGGGCCTGACGCCGCGCGATATTCCACAGGCGCTGGCGCTGCATCTGCTGCTCGATCCGGATGTGCATCTGGTGACCCTCACCGGCCAGGCCGGCTCCGGCAAAACCATTCTGGCGCTGGCGGCCGCCATTGAGATGACCGTCGCCACCCAGCAATTCCGCCGCATTATCGCCACCCGTTCAACCCAGGGCCTGGACGAAGACATTGGTTTTTTACCTGGCACCGAAGCGGAAAAAATGGAGCCCTGGCTGGGCGCCATTACCGACAACCTGGAGGCGCTGCACAGCGACGACGAACACGCCACCAGCAGCGTTGACTACATTCTGCAGAAAGTACCGCTGCAGTTTAAATCGCTGAACTACATCCGCGGTCGCAGTTTTCAGCACAGCCTGATTCTGATTGACGAATGCCAGAACCTGACGCCGCATCAGATGAAAACCATCATTACCCGCGCCGGTACTGGCTCGAAGGTGGTGTGCCTGGGCAACCTGGCGCAAATCGACACGCCTTATCTGAATCCGATCAGCTCGGGTTTAACCTATCTGATTGAGCGCTTTAAGCACTTCAGCCACGGCGGCACCCTGCATCTGGAGGGATCGCCACGCTCCTTACTGGCGGAATACGCTGAAAAGCATCTTTGACGATATAAGAAATGTGAACTATATAACTTGTGCTGCCTGTCGAAGACAGCGCAGCACCAACCTCAAATGCACTACACCCTCCCGGAGCGATCCTCGGAAGTGATTATGAAGAAAACCCTGGCCGCCGCTGCCCTCGCCGTTCTGACTCTCAGCACCCAAAGCGTCCGCGCTGAAGCCGTCTATGAGCTGGAATTTGAAACCGACTCCAACTGGACCAGCATTGAAATCCGCGACGATGCGGTATTCGTGAACGCCCCGGCCGGTGAAATCATGAACATCACCGCCAAAGACGGTCTGCGTTCATTCAGCATTTCACCGAAAAAAATCCATCTGCGTAACCGCAGCCGTGGCATGGTGAACATGAACCTGTATGTGCAATCGAATAACAACGTACTGGGTCTGACCATCTGTAAAGGCTCGCCCAGCAGCTATACCTCCATCAAATCCGGCCAGGCCCGGCAGAAAAACGACCTGAAAGAGAAAGATCACTGCGAACAGGCCGCTCTGGTACTGCAGCTGTTCTGATCCGATCTGATGACCACCCCATTACGGCGCATCGCTATCTACTGCGGCTCCCGGCCGGGTAACTCCCCGGCCTATACGGAGGCCGCCGCCAGCCTGGCGCGCACCCTGGCCGAAGCCGGCATTGGCATTGTGTATGGTGGCAGCCGTAATGGCCTGATGGGCATTGTTGCCGATACGGCGCTGGCCTGTGGCGGTGAAGTCATCGGCGTGATTCCCGACCTGCTGAATAAGCACGAACGTGCCCACCCCAACCTGACCCAACTGCACCATGTCGCTAGCATGCACGAACGCAAAGCCCTAATGGCCGAACTGGCGGATGGCTTTATCGCCCTGCCCGGTGGCGTCGGTACGCTGGATGAACTGATTGAGATCTGGTGCTGGGCCGGCATGGGCAGCCACGCCAAACCCTGTGCTTGCCTGGACGTGAATCATTACTGGCAGCCGCTGTTTGATCTGCTCGCCCATATCCGCCATGAAGGCTTCAGCCACGGCGAACAACAGCTGTTGCGCAGCGATGACCCGCAGCAACTGCTGGCCCTGATGGCTGCGCACTGACAGGACGTTTCTGCCCACCCGGCACTTTGCAGTACAATCGCGCTTTTGCCGCAGCCCCGCCCATGACTCCTGAACTTCAGATTCTGTACCAAGACGATGCCCTGGTGGTGATTAACAAACCCAGCGGCCTGCTGGTACACCGCAGCGAAATCGACCGCCACGAAACCCGCTTTGCCCTGCAACTGCTGCGCGACCAGCTCGGCCAGCGTGTGTATCCGGTGCACCGGCTGGATAAACCCACGTCTGGCGTACTGGCCTTTGCCTTAAGCCCGGAGATGGCCAGCCTGACCACTGACCTGTGGCGTCAGCGCACGGTGGAAAAGCAATACCTGGCCATTGTGCGTGGCTGGATGCCGGACTTTGTGCATCTGGACAAACCCATGGCACCGCCGGTGGATAAATACGCCAAACACGAAAAAGTGCGGGAAGAGCAGGAAGCCATTACCGACTTCCGTCGTCTGGCCCAGGTGGAGCTGCCGGTGTTTATCGATAAATACCCGCAGTCGCGTTACTCGCTGGTGCAATGTACGCCGCATACCGGCCGTAAGCATCAGATTCGTCGCCATCTGAAACATCTGGCGCACCCGATTATCGGCGATGCCCGTTACGGCAAGGGCCGCCACAGCCGCTACTTCCGCGATGAACTGCAGGCACCCCGGCTGCTGCTGCACGCCGCCAGCCTCAGCGTTACCCACCCGCTCAGCGGGGAGCCTCTTACCTTCCACGCCCCGCTGGATGCCATCTGGCGACAACTGCTGGAGCGCTTCGGCTGGCTGGATGCCGTGCCGGCCGGACTGGCCGCATCCTTCGGCGAACCGGTACACCCATCGCTGGATTTGTTCCTTAATGGAAACGATGACACGGACGATACAGAGAGCTGAAAGTTGCCCACAGCAGCCCATTTCCAGCATTGGTGCGGCCTGTAACGGTTATGCACAGAAACTGTGGATAAAACACTGGATAACATCCCGATAAATCTCACAAAGCCCGTAACGATGGGCTTTGTGACACTTTGCTTGAAATTGCACCAGAAGATAATTCCTTTATTTTTCAATAAGATACCAAGCCGGTTATATACCCCGAGGCAACCCTGAATTTTGCCAGACAGTAAAAGAACGCCATTTTCCAAGTGTGCATAATCGTTTTCGGTTGGTACCGTCAAGGGGTTTTAAAAGAAATAATGGGCATGATTTCGGGCCAAATTCAGACTTCTTTCTGATTGCCTGCGACCTTTCCACAGAATCTGTGGATAACTATGTGAGTAAGCGTTTAAAAAATCCCCCCGATCGTGATAGTTTGGGCCCTCTCATTAGATTGGTTATTTTTTAACCAAATAAAATATCCTTTAAAATCAAACACTTATATAAATCAAGAAGGGATTTTAGAATTTTCAGGCCAATGGCGGCAGCTTTTTGACCCCCTTCACCCAATGTGCATAACGTGCGCTGTTATAAGTCACCGTGCTCCATAACAGCGCTTATGACAAAGCCCTTATAAAATCAGGGCGTATTCCTTAAGTAAGCACTCACATCGGTCAATATCATTACCTTAAGGCACAAAAAAACCTCCCGCAGGAGGTTTTAAATGACGTAATACTGACGCTTTATGGCCGCATAATGCACGGCACTCTTACAGAATGCCCAGCCGCCGCGCCAGCTCATCCGCCGGCATATAACCGGGAATCAGACTGCCATCTTCGGTAATGATGGCCGGAGTACCGGTTACCCCCACCTGATGCCCCAATTCAAACTGTGCGGTAATGGGGGCGTTGCAATCTTTGCTGGCACTGAGCATGGCCTGCATTTTCTTTTCCGCATCCCGATACTGCTGTTCGGCGGCAGAACCAGCCCCCTGACGCACGCGCTGCTCCGCCATGCCCAGGTCACGCTGGGTGTTTTTCATTTCAGTCATGGCTTTGGGGCGGTCTTTGGCACACCACACATAATTAAGTTTCTGGTAACCATCGGTCAGCTGACCGGTTTGCGGGTTATTGATGCCGGCACGGGGATAGGCCAGATAACGCACAGTAACACCCAGTTCGTTCAGGCGCGGCACCTCCAGGTGCAATTTCTGACAGAAGCCACAATCAATATCAGTGAACACATTGATCACGGCTTTTTGCTGCCCTTTGGCGGCAAACAGCACGCTCTGCTGATCGGTGACTTTACTCAGGTTGCTGGCGCGTTTTGGGTTCAGGCGCCCCAGAGTCACGTTCACCACTGCCTCTGCGGTTAACTGGTACAGCTCATCCCGGAACAGAAAGTAGTTCATGTCCGGTGTCATGTGCATCACCGAGCCATTAATCAGAACCACTTCCAGCAGCTGCTTACCGGCCACCGTACCCACTTCCTGCACCTGCAGACGCGGACCAAATGCCGACACCAGACGCGCTTCCACCTGTTGCTCCAGCGAGGCTTCTGCCGCCTGTACCGTAACCACACTGCCAAAGCTCAGCAGTGCAGCGATCAGAATCTTCTTCATGGTTTACTACCTTAACTGCGGGATAAATCAGACCGTCTGTACGGTCATGCGTTCAACGCGGCTACCATTCCACAAGGGCTGACGGGGTGCAATAAAAAAACGGGCACAAGGCCCGTTCTTTTGTACCGGAAAAAGGATTACACCTTTTCTTTGATACGTGCAGACTTACCGCTGCGCTCACGCAGGTAGTACAGCTTGGCTTTACGCACGTCACCACGACGCTTCAGCTCGATACCAGCGATCATCGGGCTGTGAGTCTGGAAAGTACGCTCAACGCCTACACCGTGAGAGATTTTACGCACGGTGAAAGCAGAGTTCAGGCCACGGTTACGCTTACCGATTACCACGCCTTCAAAAGCCTGGACACGCTCACGCTCACCTTCTTTAACTTTTACATTCACGACAACGGTGTCACCGGTGCTGAACGCCGGAATGTCGGCTTTCAACTGGGCATTTTCAATCTGCTGAATGATTGCGTTTTTGTTGCTCATTATTCGCTCCTTAACAGTCTGCCGAGGTTTGATCGTGCTCGTGCAGATATTCTGTCAATAACCTTTGTTGCTCGTTTGTCAGTTCCAGCGCTGCCAGTAAATCGGGACGGCGCTGCCAGGTTCTTCCCAGTGACTGCTTGAGGCGCCACTGGCGGATCTTTTCATGGTTGCCACTCAGCAACACATCGGGTACGGCCTGCCCTTCGTACACTTCCGGGCGGGTGTAATGCGGACAATCCAGCAAACCGTCCATAAAGGAGTCCTGCTGGGCCGACTGTTCGTGCCCCAACACACCGGGCACCAGCCGGATTACAGCATCCATCAGCGTCATGGCGGCCAATTCACCACCACTTAACACGAAATCGCCCAGAGACCACTCTTCGTCAATTTCGCGTTCAATTAAACGCTCATCAATGCCTTCGTACCGTCCGGCCACCAGAATCAGTTTGTCGTGCTGAGCAAGCTCAAGCACCCCTTGCTGATCCAGTTTGCGTCCCTGAGGTGACAGATAAATCACCTTCGCACCCTCCCCCGCCGCCGCTTTGGCTGCGTGGATGGCATCGCGCAGAGGCTGAATTTTCATCAGCATACCCGGGCCGCCACCGTACGGACGATCGTCCACGGTCTGGTAGTTGTCGTGGGTGAAATCACGGGGATTCCAGCACGTCACACTCACTTTTTCCTGTTTCACGGCCCGGCCACTGACACCGTATTCGGTTAATGCCCGGAACATTTCAGGAAACAGCGAGATAACCCCAAACCACACCGGTTAAAAGTCCGCTTCCCAGTCGACCAGAATTTCACCCTGTTCTGTGTCAACCTTAAGAACAATGGTTTCAGCGTAAGGAATCAGGCGTTGCTGACGATCAATACTGCCCTCGCAGGCATTAATAACCATCACCTGATTGCCACCACCGGAATCCAGCAGTTCTTTTACCTGGCCCAGCCATTCACCGTGGGTGTTTACCACCTTCAGGCCCTGTAACTGGAACCAATAATATTCATCGTCTTCGAGTTCAGGTAACTCACTGGTCGGTACTGCAATCTCAACCTGCGACAAAGCCAAAGCCGCGTCACGGTCGTTGATGCCGTCCAGCGCTACCGCCAACCCTTTACTGTGGACCTGACTGTCTTTTACCCGGAACGTCTTCCACTCGCCGCCGATGTTCAGCAGCCAGTTGGGGTAGTCCAGAATATTGGTCATGGGATCGGTGTAGGAATACACCTTCACCCAGCCTTTAATACCGAATGCGGTGGTTACTTTGCCAAGGATGGTGAGTTCCTGGTCCGCCGCCTGGTGTGACAAGTTCAGATCTCCGTCAGCCAATTAAGCCTGAGCTTTTTTGGCTTGCTTCAGTAAGCTGGCAACGCGATCAGTCGGCTGGGCACCTTTGGCCAGCCAGTACTCAACACGCTCAGCATTGATGCGGAAAGCTTCTTCCTGGCCGCGAGCAACAGGGTTAAAAAACCCAACACGCTCGATAAAGCGACCGTCGCGAGGCGAACGCGCGTCAGCTACGTTAATGTGATAAAAAGGACGTTTTTTAGAGCCACCACGGGCCAAACGGATTACTACCATAGTGTCAGATCACTCCGATCGGTTTATCAAGTGACAGGTTTTGGGATCGCCTGCCGTTAATCATCCCATGCTTCCCGAGCTGGCCAACGGCCAGACTCCAGACACACGGGGCCTGTTAAAAGGGCGCATAGTTTATGCAAAGCACTGATCTATAACAAGAGCCTCACGAAAAGTACGCTCAGCCGCACGAAAAAAACTTTCGGGAACGGTCATCCAGCGTTCATAATACGCGCCCTGAAAGCACCGGCGACTGTCATAACAGCGGCCGGAGCCTTCTGCAGCCAGGCTCCGGGAGCCGGTGATACGGGCAACTACAGCAACCCAACGGTGGTACATGAATTACTCTTTCTTCGATTTCCTGCAGCTGATCGGTGCCCTGGGCATCTTTATCTTCGGGATGAAAATTTTCAGCGAAGGTCTGCAAAAAATTGCCGGCAACCGTCTGAAAGGCATCCTCAGCGGCATGACCCGCAACCGTCTCACCGGGGTACTGACCGGGCTTGGCACCACCGCCATTACACAATCTTCCACCACCACCACGGTTATGGCCGTCAGCTTTGTTAACGCTGGCCTGCTGAGCTTTGTGCAATCCACCGGGGTGATCATGGGGGCCAACATCGGCACCACCATCACCGCCTGGATCGTGGCGCTGTTCGGCTTCAAGATGCAGATTACCCCCATTGCCATGGCGCTGATCGGTATCTTCTTTGCCTTCCTGTTCTCCAAAAACCAGCGTTGGCGCAACATTGCCGAAACCATGGTGGGTTTCGGTATTCTGTTTATCGGTCTCGAATTTATTAAAAACGGCGTACCGGATATCGGCAGCAACCCGGAACTGCTGTCGTTCCTCAACTCCTTCAGTGACTACGGCTACCTGTCGCTGGTACTGTTTATTGCCGTGGGTACGATTCTGACGCTGGTGATGCAATCTTCCTCCGCCGCCACCGCAGTAACGCTGGTAATGCTGTTTGAGGGCTGGATCTCCTTCCCGATTGCTGCCGCCATGGTATTGGGGGAAAACATCGGTACTACCGTTACCGCCAACATTGCCGCCATGGTGGGTAACGTGCATGCCAAACGGGCAGCGCGCTTCCACCTTATGTTCAACGTGATCGGCGTGCTGTGGATGATGGCGGTTATTTATCCGGTGCTGAACGGTATTGATCTGGTGGTACAAACCTTCAGTCACAACCCGGTATCCATCATGGGCAACGACCCGGCCGCGCGTCCGAATGCCACCCTGGGGCTGTCACTGTTTCACACTTCCTTTAACGTACTGAACGTCGTCATCTTATTTGCCTTCGTCCCCTATATTGTGCGCCTGATCGAGCGCCTGCTGCCGGATAACGGCCCGCAAGACGACCAGTACCAGCTGAAATACATCAGCCTGGGCGTGATGACCTCACCGGGCTTATCCGTTGAGCAGGCACAAAAAGAAATTCAGAACTTCGCTGAAATTATTGAAAAGATGCACGGTCTGGTCGACGAACTGCTGTTTGACCCGCAAGCCTCGCGGGAAAAACTGCTGGAGCGCATTCACGCTTACGAAGAAACCACCGACCAGCTGGAAATGGAAATTTCCGACTATCTGGTGAGCATTACCGAAAATACCAATCTGGAACACGAGCTGACCGAGCGTATGCGCTTTATGCAAACCATGATCAACGACATGGAGCGTATCGCCGACATTTATTTCCAGGTCTCCAAGCTGTCCGACCGTATGCTGGAAGCCAAAACCAACTGGCCGGAAGAAGCCAACAACGAAATGCAGCAAATGATGACGGCACTGCGCGCCGCCATTCACAACATGCGCCTGAACGTAGCCCGTGATGCTGAAGACGTGGATCTGCGCCATGCCATCAAACTGGAAGACCAGGTGGATGACCTGCGCGATGAATTCCGCGACAACCACTACGCCCGTCTGGAAAACGGTGCCTACTCACCGCGTGCCGGCGTAACCTTCATCGACATTCTCAACCGCCTGGAGCGTATCGGCGACCACGTTCTGAACGTGAACGAATCATCGGCCTGTACCCGCCTGAAAGCCAAGCGCATTCCGGGTAAGAAATAAGCCCGCGTTTATGCGCTACAAAGCCGCCTGCGGGCGGCTTTTTTATTCCCGCCGGTTGCCGGCAACAATATCCCTTCGCCCAAAGCCCCCTGGCAAAGCGCTTACAATTACACAAACCTGCCAATAAAAACCCCACCAAAATAACAGTAAACAGCACAATCACACAGACTGTAACAATTAAAAATCCGCCCTTATTCCGGCAGTGATTACTGTGACTTAGCCGGCATGGTTACAACGTAATTCTGTGACCGACACCGCAACCTTGACTGAATGCCAGGTCAATTGAGTTGCTAGTATTTTCCATTGATAAAACCTCCGCCAGCGGGCGGACAGCATGACCAACACTATGAAAAAACCGTTAAAAGCGACACGCATCACTGCGCTGAAGGAGTACTCATGAGCATCGAAAACTGGCTTCACCTACTGGCAAAACACGATGGCTCAGACCTCTACCTGAGCAAGGGTGCACCGCCCTGTGCAAAATTTCAGGGGCAATTAAAGCACCTCAGCCGCGACGTACTCGGCCCCGGCGATATTGAAAAAATCGCTTATTCCATTATGTCGGACGCACAGCGCAAAGAATTTGAAGAAGAATTCGAACTGAACATGGCGCTGTCCAATTCGTCCGGTCGCTTCCGTATTAATATTTTCAAACAGCAGCACGAAGTGTCGATCGTTGCCCGTAACATCAACACCGAAATTCCGGACATTGCCAAACTGAACCTGCCGCCGGTATTAAAAGACGTAATTACCGCCAAGCGCGGCCTGATTCTGTTTGTCGGTGGCACCGGCTCGGGTAAATCCACCTCGCTGGCAGCGCTGATCGACCACCGCAACGCCACCACCGCCGGCCACATTATTACCATCGAAGACCCGATTGAATTTGTGCACAAGCACAAGAAAAGCGTAATTAACCAGCGCGAAGTCGGCACCGATACCAAAAGCTACGCTGCCGCATTAAAAAACACCCTGCGTCAGGCGCCGGATGTGATTTTAATTGGCGAAATCCGCGACGCCGAAACCATGGAACACGCCCTCGCCTTTGCCGAAACCGGACATCTGGCGATCTCTACCCTGCACGCCAACAACGCCAACCAGGCGTTTGAACGCATTGTGAATATGTTCCCGGAAGAACGCCGCAACCAGATTCTGCTTGGCCTGGGCCAAAACGTGCGCGCCATTATTTCCCAGCGCTTAATTCCCACCGTTGATGGCAAACGCGCCGCCGCCGTGGAAGTGCTGCTGGGCAATAAAACCGTGGAAGACCTGATTATCCGCGGTGATTTCCCGTCGATTAAAGAGATTATGAGTAAATCCGAAAACCTCGGCATGCAGACCTTCGACGGCGCGCTCTATCACCTGTACAAACAGGGTAAGATCACACTGGAACAGGCGCTGAAAAACGCCGACTCGGAAAACAACCTGCGCCTGCGCATTAAACTGGGCGATAACAAACCGGAAGCCAAGCCCGCTGCGGTAAAACAAGCTGTGCCGAAAGCGGCTACAGCAACGTCCGGTCTGTCACTGAGCCTGGTGGAAGAAGGTTCTGTGGAAGAAGCGTACGCCTGATGTCTCTGGCGTTTATAAATCTCCAGACTGTATTCGTAAAAAAGGCCGCTATTCAGCGGCCTTCTCGTCAAACAACTCAGAACAACAATTCTCAGTTGTTCTCCTCACACCACACTCTCGCATTCCGGAACATCCGCATCCAGGCACCGTCTTCATCCCAGCTCTTACCTTCAGAATCAGCGGGGATGTAGGAGTTCTGGATAGCAC
>JAEWQT010000326.1 GCA_023399105.1 Pseudomonadota bacterium
TTGGGGTGTACTGAATCAGCTGCATCAGGTCGTTCTGGTACACCACTTTACCGGGCGTGGTGGCCAGGTTACGGCCGACCTGGAAGGCGCTGGTATCGGTCATGGCTACGTTCAGCGCGCCTTTCACACTGTCATCCATGTCTTTCATCAGCTGCGCCATACCATCGAGCAGGTTTTTACCGCCGCTTTCCAGTGTTTTACGGATCACTTCCGGGTTCAGCGCCGCGAAGTTGGTGGGCGACAGCGCATTAATGTACTGACGCACGAAGTATTCAACTTTCTGTCGGGAATGAGCGCTCAGGCCATCGGTGCCTTTGATCATGTTCATCAGGGTCTGGCCCTGTAACAGGTACAGCTGCTTGATGTAATCAAACAGCGGGTTTTCATTCCATTGCTCATCCTTAAAGCGCTTGTCGCCCGGTTCCGGTGTCACGACCGGCCCTACGTCTTGTCCCAAAAAGCGCAAGGTGGTGGTCTGAAACAGCTGCTGTTGTTTTTTCAGTAAATCCATCTGTGCTTCAGCCAGCCGGGCCGGATTTTTCATCAGCTGTTCACCCAGCTCCTGAAACGACTTGCTGAAGTCGCTTAGCACTGAGGCAGCCGGATCTTCGGCACTGGTGGGTTGGCTGATGGCTTTCTGCAACAGATGGCCATATTGCTCGGCAATTTGCCCGGCCACTTCGTAATAATCGCGGATGGCCGTTTCCATGCTTTCCTTGGGTACGTTCATGCTTCACCTGCACTTAACAACATTGGGCGTGTGTTATTTTTACGCGCTCTATGTAAAAAAGGCCACCCGAGGGTGGCCTTACAAAGGTCTTACACAATCAGGCTGCGGTGGTTTTTTTCGCAGCAGCCGGCTTGGCGGCGGTGGTGGTGGCAGTAGCGGCCGCAGTGCTGCGGGCTTCTTCCATCAGGCCTTCAACCTGGGTTTTGAACTCCAGCGCCATATCAGACAGGGCCTTGGCATCTTCCATCACTTTTTTGTTCAGTGCAGAAGCGGTTTCAGCCTGAGCAGCGGTGAAGTGACGCATGGAATCTGCATCCTGTACTTCAGCGGCTTTTTTCATCTGTTCCATGCCCATTTCGGCATAGGTTTTGATGGCATTGAGTTGGAATTCGGTCATTTTTTCCATGTTCTCTACGAACAGGCTGTTGAACTTGGACAGCGGTGCGTACATGGATTTAGCTTGTTCGGCGAATGCGTTCAGAATGTTCTCTTGCATGGTTTTGCTCCTTCAAACGTCTTATAGCAACAGGGGAGGCTTTATAATAAGCCATATTTTCTTACACTAAAATGAAACATTTGGCTCTGGCGAAGAAAATCTTGATAAATATCAGACTTTGTTCTGATTGGAATTTTTACCACGCGACTATTCCGCCAAAGCCCGGCCCGTTTTGACCTATTTTTATTTTTTATTGGTATTTTTATCGACATTTCCTGACATAGCCGAGAACATCAGGTTCTGAAATTGGCTCATGGCATTCATGCTTTCTTTTACCAACGGCTGGTACAGGCTCATGGCATCATACCCCTCTTCACCCGCCTTCATCTTTTCCAGCATGGCATTAAACAATTCCTGCTGATACTCCTGCACATCGGGCAAACCCATTACCTGACGAAATTCTTCCGGCGTTAAATCAAACGTAATATTAATTTTCATTTCTTATTCTCTGCAGACATTAAAACGGTATCGTTATCCTGCAAACCGTACCACGCCACCAAGGCGCCGGCCAAGGCCAGCGCACCAGCACCGATAAAGACACCGGCACCACCCAGCGGCTGCCACAACCAGCCACTCAGAAAGGCGCCCAGTGCCCCACCCAATCCAAAACCAACGCTGGCATACAAGGCCTGGCCCCGGCTTTGCAACGCCGGTGGAAACAATTGCTGCACATAGCGCATGGATACCGCATGCATCACGGCAAAACTGAAGGCATGGCCCAGCTGCGCCAGCAGCAATAACCACCACACCTCCGCCACCGTGCCTACCAGCCACCAGCGTATGGCGGTAATGATCAAACTGATCACACACCACAGCCGCCAGCTGCACCAGTGCACCAGCCGCTGAAACGTCCAGAACAGCAGCATCTCGGCGCTGACACCAACCGACCACAACACCCCGATCAGCGACGATGGATAGCCCTGCTGCTGCAGATAAATACTGAAAAAGGTGTAATAGGGTCCGTGGCTGACCTGTAACAGAATGGTCATCAGAATAAACACCTGCACCGGCCGGCTGCGTAACAGCTGCCAGAAGGCGCCCGGTGCCGGGCTTACCGCTTTGGTTGCCGCGGCGTCCGGCAAGCGAAAGCTGTTAACAGTAATCACCGCAATCAGCACCACCATTAACAGCGGCAGCCAACCCACCGACACCTGTTCGAACAGTGCACCGGCAGCCAGTACGGTGGCCACAAAGCCCAGCGATCCCCACACGCGGATGCGGCTGTAAGCGCCCACTTCGTTGGCACAAGCCTGCATGGTCATCAATTCGTACTGCGGCAACATGGCGGCCCAGAAAAAGCCGTACAGCATCATCACCACGCCCATGCCTAAGGGGGTATCGACCAGACCAATCAGGGTGAAACAGAGCAGCGTCAGCACCGCCGAGGTGCGCACCATCTGTAAGGGCGAACGAAAATAACGACCCCAGTGGGCCCATAGGTTGGGTGCCACGACCCGCATCAGGCCAAAGGCACCCATCAGTAGGCCGATTTGCTCGGGGTTGAAGTGTTTGTGTTGCAGAAACAGGCCCCAGTACGGGGCGATGCAGCCCAGAAGGGCAAAATACAGGGCGTAAAAGGTGGCCAGGCGGCGGGTAAGGAACGTAGGCGCGATGTTGCTCATGGCCACCTTAGGTAAGGTAAAAGACGCTGGCCGGCAGGGCCAGGCTTACGCCTGACCGTTAATCACCGGAGTACTGCACTGCACATCGCCGTTCTGGCCACGGTGACGCAGCAGATGATCACACAGCACCATCGCCATCATGGCTTCAGCAATGGGCGTGGCACGGATACCCACGCACGGGTCGTGCCGACCTTTGGTGATCACTTCAATCGGGTTGCCATCAGAATCGATGGAACGGCCCGGAATAATCAGGCTGGAGGTCGGCTTCAGCGCAATGTGGGCAATGATGTCCTGACCGGTGGAAATACCCCCCAGAATGCCGCCGGCGTGGTTGCTTAAGAAACCGGCCGGCGTCATTTCATCGCGGTGTTCGGTACCTTTTTGTTCCACACAGGCAAAGCCATCACCAATTTCCACGCCTTTTACCGCGTTAATGCTCATCAGGGCATGGGCCAGTTCGGCATCCAGACGATCGAAAATCGGCTCACCCAGGCCCGGCATCAGACCGGTGGCAACGACAGAAATTTTCGCGCCCACCGAGTTACCCTCTTTACGCAGGGCGTTCATGTAGGTTTCCATTTCGGCCACTTTCGAGGCATCTGGGCAGAAGAATGGGTTCTGCTCGACCTGATCCCAATCGAACTGTTCGATTTTGATTGGCCCCAGCTGGCTTAAATAACCACGCACCTGAATGCCTTTGGCGGCCAGCACTTTCTTGGCGATGGCACCGGCGGCCACGCGCATGGCGGTTTCACGGGCGGACGAACGGCCACCACCACGGTAATCGCGGAAACCGTACTTTTGCGTGTAGGCGTAATCGGCGTGAGCCGGACGGAACGTCTTGGCAATGTCGGCGTAATCTTTGGAGCGCTGGTCGGTGTTTTCAATCAGCAGGCCAATCGGCGTGCCGGTGGTTTTGCCTTCAAACACGCCAGACAGAATTTTCACCACATCGTCTTCACGACGCTGGGTGGTGTAGCGGGAAGTACCCGGCTTACGGCGATCCAGATCCCCTTGCAGGTCGGCCTCGCTCAGCTCGATACCCGGCGGGCAACCATCCACAACAGCCACCAGCGCCAGGCCGTGGCTTTCGCCGGCGGTGGTAACGGTAAAACTTTTGCCAAAGGTATTTCCGGACATAATCAGTCTCTTATTTCAGGGCCGGTCAGGCGGCCATCAATTAATTCAGTCAATCGAATTCAGTAAATCCAAGTCACGCGCCTGCAGCACAAACACGCCATGACCACCACGCTCAAAGGTGGGCCAGACAAAGGGCAGCTGCGGGTAAGCCTCGACCAGTGCCGGCCAGCTGTTGCCCACTTCCACCACCAGCAGGCCATCGTTGGTCAGATACTGGCGCGCCTGTTTCAGCATAATGCGCACCAGATCCAGACCATCATCCCCGGCGGCCAGCGCCAGTTCGGGTTCGTGCCGGTATTCCTCCGGCAGGCTGTGCATATCGTCGGCATCCACATAGGGCGGATTCGACACAATCAGATCGTACTTACCACTGGCGGCACTGAACAGATCAGACTGCAGTGCGGTAACACGCTCCTGCAGCTCATGGCGGTGAATATTCTCTTCGGCCACTTCCAGCGCTTCGAACGAAATATCCAGCAGCTCGACTTCGGCCTGCGGAAACTGCACCGCACAGGCAATACCAATGCAGCCACTGCCGGTGCATACATCCAGAATACGGCGCGGCGCCGGTTTGCCACTGTGCAGGTCACCTTGCCACCAGGGAGCAAAATTCTGTTCAATCATCTGGCCAATGGGCGAGCGTGGAATCAGCACCCGCTCATCCACCACAAAGGGCAAATTGCAAAACCAGGCCACGCCGGTTAAATACGGCGCCGGTACCCGCTGTTCAATGCGCGCCACCACTAAGTCCAGAATGGCTTCCCGCTCACTGCGGGTCAGGCGCGAATGACGCCACTCATCGGCCAGATTCCACGGCAGATGCAACGCATGGGTAACCAACAGCAGGGCTTCATCCCAAGGGTTGTCCGTGCCGTGGCCAAAATAAATGCCGGCCTCATTCATCCGGCTAACCGTCCAGCGGATAAAATCCTGCAAAGTCTGCAGCTCATCGACGGCCTGTGTGGCCTGGGCAAACAGATCGGGCGCTGAAGGATGATCCATAACACACTCAACAGGATAAAGGTTAAAAGCCCGGCAGTTTACCCGTTTTAACGCCGCCGGGCATCCGCTTTAGATTGTTGGCCGGGTCAGGCCAGACGCTGCCCGTACAGGCTGGAATGGCCCGCTTCAAAGGCATCCAGCGCATCATCAGCAAGGCGCCGGCCGAGCCGGATCATTTCTTCGGCACGGTAAAATTCGTACATCTGACAACTGTCTTTCGGCACTTTAATCAGCAAATCCGGTGGATAACCGGCAATTTTATACTGGGTTAGCGATGCTCCCATCACCTCCAGCACCTGATCCAGAATTTCCAGCTTACCGAGGTTTTCCTCGGCCTGCCGGCGTGCGCCTTTGCCTTCAAACCATTTGCTGGCTTTATCCAGAAAACTGCTGAACCACTTATTTTTTTCCGCTGCCGCGTCTTCGCTTTGCTGCAGTAAATCGATCGGTTGTGGCACATCAGCGTTAATATCCACCGCCATAATAAAATCGGCATGGGCCGATACACAGGGCGTAATCGGCAACGGATTCAGCACCGCACCGTCCACCAGCAAACGACCGTTATAGGCCACCGGTGATAAAAGACTGGGAATCGCGGCAGAGGCACGCACCGCCTGCGATAACGACCCCGACTGAAACCACACCTCTTTATGGTTGGTTAAATCGGTGGCCACGGCCGTAAAGGGAATGGGTAAGTCTTCAATCAGCTGACCGTTCAGCATCTCACCGACAATGTTAAAAATACGGTCACCACGAATCATGCCACTGGATAACAGGCTGATATCCAGCAATTTCAGCACATCCAGATACTTCAGCGTAACCACCCAATCACGATACTGCTGCAACTTACCGGCGCAATAAAAGCCCCCAACGACAGCCCCCATTGAACTGCCGGACACACTCACAATGTTATAACCGCGGGCTTCCAGTGCCTCGATCACCCCAATATGGGCGTATCCGCGCGCACCACCACTGCCCAGAGCCAGAGCGACGGTTTTGCTCATGCTGTTCTCCTGAAAATAATTCCAAAACACTTCACGGCTGATACCTTGCCGGCCACTCAGCGCGCCGGCCAGAACACAAAACGTAACGCCGGCTGCACATCACTGCCGGGGGCTGCGGTTAAAGCCCCCTGCCCTTCAATATGCAATTCACGCTGACCATCAAAGGTCTGTACCCGCAACTGGTCCGCCAGCCGTTCCGAACAAGCCCGGTTGCGCGCCATATCGCTGCTGTCATAACAATGCACCAGCAAATATAAACGTGACTTTTCCGATACCGACAACGCTTTCAGCGTACCAATCAACGCCTCACTGGCCTCAGTATTTAATTGCTGATTATGCGTAACGAAACCCGGCAACCAACCATGGCTGCGGCTTAAGGTCTGGCGGATTCGGGCGGCCATATCGACCCCGCTCTGCACCGGGTCGGTGGTGGTAAACACATCCAGGTTCACCATCACCTGACGCGTACCACGCTGCATTACATACAGCACATACAGGGTTTTCTGATCCGAACCGGCTTCCTGTTGCAGCGCCACCCGGTAGTGCTGGAATTGCTCGCGTCCCACCAGCCGGGCATTGCGGAAAATTTCATTGGCCCAGAAATGGCTGCTGCCGCAATCCAGCGCTTTGCACTGGTACAGAATTTCGAAGTCATCCAGCTGGCGGAAAAAATGATCGGCCACTTCCTGCAGGGTAAAGCGTGGCTCCACCGCCCACACCCGGCGCCATAACTCACCGCCTAAACGCAATTCCCGGGTCGGCACCGTGGTCGCCTGGGTACGGGTCAGCCCGGAAATCACCACCCGATGATCGCTTAATGTACGCCGTTGCTCATCGTCCAGCTGCGACTGCGGAAAGGGCTGTATGGTCTGCGCCTGTACGGCGGCACCAAACCCCAGCAGCGTCATGAACACTACTAACCACGCACGTTTACGCCCAATCATGTCATCCCCTTACTGTTCATTGGCCAACCGCCGATGCGCAAGACTAACACAGGCCGATACCGTTCCCGCCTGCCTTGCGCCATCAGGTCAGCCTGATACACTCCGCCAGCCTTTAGACTGATGGAAGCCTGTCTGTGTTAAGAATTGTCTGCCTGCTGTTATTACTGCCCCTGGCCGCCTGCCAATGGCAAACCAAACCCACCAACGCGGTGGAACTGCGCCCATTAAGCAACGAAGAGCGGCAACAATACCGGGCCCAGGCCGAACAACTGTTTGAAGAGTATTACCAGTTTGAGCTGGAGCAAAGCCCGGTACTGCGCAGCCGGCTGGGCCTGCATGGCCAGTTTGAATGGGACGACCTGAGCCAGGAAGCCCGCGACCAGCGCACCGCCTATTATCAGGAACTGCGCCAGCAGTTGCAGGCCATCCGCGAAGACGCGCTGGATGCCCCCACCTTAGCCAGCTACCGCACCTTATTAGCCCAGCTGGAGCATGAATTATTGCTGCTGCCGTTTCAGCAGCACGGCTACGAATTCAGCCAGCTGCACGGCTGGCACACCGAAGTGGTCGATGTCTTAATCAACCATCACCCGGTCAGCAGCATTGCCGAAGTGCAGGATTACATCACCCGCCTGCAGGGCATTCCGGCTTTATTTAACCGCTGGCAGGAAAACATCAGCGCCGCCGAAGAACAGGGCATTGTGCCGCCGGCCTTTGTGTTTGAGCCGGTGCAGCAAAGCATTGCCGCCATTACCCGCGGCGAGCCGTTCGACACCAATGGCATCTCCCCCCTGTGGGCCGATTTCAGCCGCAAACTGGATGCCCTGCAGCTGTATCCATCCACCCGCGCACTGCTGGAACGCCGCGCCCGCAGCGCCATGCAACAACAGGTATTACCCGCCTACAAACGCCTGCAAAAACAACTGCAGGAACTGGCCCGACGCGCCCCGGCGCATCAGTCTGCTGCCGACCTGGATGATGGCCTGCGTTATTACCAGCTGCAACTGGGCTGGTACAGCGACAGCAACGCCGATGCCAACCAGATCCACCAGCTGGGCTTAACCGAAGTCAGCCGCATTCAGCAGGAAATCCGTCAACTGATGCCGGCACTGGGCTATACCGGCGAACGCCAGAACCTGAGTGACTTTTTCCGCTGGATGGAAGAGCGCAGTGAACGTTTCAGCAACGACGACCTGGGCCGCGACGCCTTTCTCGGCCTGCAGCGCACCCGTCTGCAACAACTGGCCGAACGTCTGCCCTGGTACTTTACCCAGCTGCCGCAGACCCCGCTGGCCATCCGCATGGTGGAAGACTACCGCCAGAGCAACACTCCGGTGGCCTTTTACCAGCCACCGGCACTGGATGGCAGCCGCCCCGGACTGTATTACGTTAACCCCACCCGTCTGAATGACCTGCCGCGCTACCGGCTGGCGGCGCTGGCCTTCCACGAAGCCCTGCCCGGCCACCACCTGCAAATTTCTCTGGCGCAGGAAAACGAACAACTACCGCCGTTCCGGCGCATTCTGCACAGCCCCGCCTTTACCGAAGGCTGGGCGCTGTACGCGGAAAAACTGGCCGGCGAAATGGGCGTGTATGAAGGGCCACAGGAAGAATACGGCCGCTTAGTACAGGAACTGTGGCGCGCCGTGCGCCTGGTACTGGATACCGGCCTGCACGCCAAAGGCTGGAGCCGCGAGCAGGCGCTGCAATACCAACTGGATAACACGCCCTTCTCCGCCACAGACACCAATGCCATGATCAGCCGTTATCTGGTACTGCCGGGGCAAGCGGTGGCCTACAGCATGGGCGAGCAGCGCTTATGGTCGATCCGCCGCGCCATACAAAACCGCCTCGGCAGCCGCTTTGATCTGGCCCGTTTTCATACTGCCCTGCTCAGTGGCGGCAGCATGCCGCTGGACGTACTGGAGGAGCAGATGAAACTCTGGGCCGGGCAACAGCGTTAAGGTAAACTCGCGCCCGGCTCCCCGTCCGGGCAGCCACAAGGTTTTCAGATTCAGCACTACAGGAAGCAGATCATGCGACTCAGCGACGGCGACATTGAACAACGGCTGGCCGACGGCAGCATTGTGATAGACCCCGCCCCCGCCAGCGACGACATCGCCGGTATCAGCGTCGACCTGCGCCTCGACCACCGCTTCCGGGTGTTTAACAACAATTCCGTTACCCACCTCGATTTATCCGGCGACCGCGCTCAGCTCGACCGCGACATTAACCGCATCATGAGCAAAGAAATCGAAATTACCGACGGTGACGCGCTGTTTATTCACCCTGGCGAACTGGTGCTGGGCGCCACCCTGGAGTCGGTAACCGTACCCGATGATCTGGTGGGCTGGCTGGATGGCCGCAGCTCGCTGGCGCGGCTGGGCTTAATGGTACACGTCACCGCCGGCCGCATTGATCCGGGTTGGCAGGGCCAGATCGTGCTGGAGTTCTACAACAACGGCAAACTGCCACTGGCGTTGCGCCCCGGCATGGTTATTTGCGCTATGTCGTTTGAAATGCTCAGCAGCCCGGCCAAACGCCCCTACAACAAGCGTGAAAACGCCAAATACCGCGACCAAAAAGGCGCGGTCTTTTCCCGTATTGCCAAAGATTGAAAAATAAAATTCAGTAAAATCAAACAGATGCTTGACACCCCAAAGTGCCGTAAGGATAATGCGCGCACTTACTGATGTTCCCCGATAGCTCAGTCGGTAGAGCAGCGGACTGTTAATCCGTTGGTCGCTGGTTCAAGTCCAGCTCGGGGAGCCACTAATTCCAAAACCCAGTGCCAACAACACTGGGTTTTTTTATGCCTGACAGGTGCTGATTTGTTATCCCGGTTATCGCAAAGTGCTTTTATCCGCCGGCAGCAGCGCGGCGAACTGGAACTGCTGTGCGTGCAGCACCCGCTGTTCAGCGCTGAGCTGTTACTGCAGGGGGCGCAACTGATCGGCTTTGCCCCTGCCGGGGACAGCAACTGGTTATGGCTGAGCGAGCAAGCCGCATACACCCAGGGACAATCGGTGCGCGGCGGCATTCCGGTGTGCTGGCCCTGGTTTGGCAACGCCGCCATGAACCCACCGGCCGTTCAGGCTCATCTTAGCGATGTCAACGCAGCGCCCGCCCATGGTTTTGCCCGCGCCCGCCGCTGGGCGTTAAGCCACTGGTACGAAGCCGCTGACCGGGTCGAACTGACCCTGACGCTGGAAGATAACCGCCACCCACTGTGGCAGGCCAATCTGCAACCGCAGCTGCGGCTGATCTTTTCCGCTCACGCCCTGCAGCTGGAACTGACCACCCGCAACCAGGGTAACAAAACCGCCACCTTCAGCCAGGCGTTGCACACCTATTTTCCTACGGCCGATATTAGCGCCACCCGCGTTGCAGGCCTGCACGGCTGCCGTTACATCGACACGCTGGAACAATGGCAGGAGAAAACCCAAACCGGCGCCGTAACTTTTGCGGGCGAAACCGACCGTATTTATTACCCCAGCCAGCCGTTGCAACTGCACAGCCCACAGCGCCGCTTCACCCTGCAGGCAGAAGGCAGCCACAGTGCGGTGGTGTGGAACCCATGGATTAACAAATCACTGACGCTCAGCCAGTTTGCTGCCGACGCCTGGCAACGGATGTTTTGTGTGGAAACCGCCAACGCCGCCGCCGATGCCGTTACCCTGGCACCGGGGGCAGAACACCGGCTGGTGTTGCGGTTAAGTCAGGACTGAAGACGTAAAAACGGCTGAAAAACTCAGCAGAACTGCGCCACATCGACGATGGTGCGGCGCAGCCAGCGATGGGCCGGATGATGCTGCACCAGCGGCGACCAGGCCATTTTCAGCTCGAACGGCGGAATTTTAAACGGCGGCTCTTTCACCACCAGCGAGGCCGACTCAGCCTGCATATCCGCCACTTTGCGCGGCAGCGTAGCGACTAAGTCATTATTCAGCGCCAGCAACGCCGGCATCTGATAATGGCGGGTGAAAACAGAGATTTTGCGCTTATGGCCAAGCTCAGCCAGCGCGTTATCCACCCATCCAAGGCGGATGACTTTTTCCGGGTCAATGCCCACGCCCGCGCCCATACCGGTTTTGCTTACCCAAATATGCTTGCTGGCCAGATAGGCCGGTAAATCAAAATTACCGATACCCGGGTGGTCGGGGTTCACCAGACAGACAAAATCGTCCTGCCACAGCGTGGTCTGATGGAACGACTGCGGCATTTCATCAAAGCGGTTAATGGCCATATCGACCTTACCGGCTTCCACATCTTTAAAAGTCACGTCCGAGGGCGTCAGTACGTCGAGAATAATATCCGGCGCGTCGGTGCGCAGGCGTTTCACCAGCTCGGGCACCAGCGTCGATTCAGCGTAATCGCTCACCATAATACGGAACACGCGGTTGCTGGTGCTGGCATCAAATTCCTGCTGTGGCTGCAACGCCACCTCCAGCTCGCCCAACGCCTTACGGATAACCGGCTGTAATTCCCGCGCCCGCTCGGTGGCGGTCATGCCATCGGAGGTGCGCACCAGCAGCGGGTCATTGAATAAATCGCGCAGCCGGCGTAAGCCGTTGCTCATAGCGGGCTGGGTTATGCCCAGCTGCTGGGCCGCTTTGGTGACACTGCCTTCGCGCAGCAGCACATCCAGATACACCAATAAATTCAGGTCAATACGGTCGAGGTTCACAGCAGGCACTCCGTCATATAGGCAGGCATTATCTCAGCCTTTCCTGCATTCACCAAATAAATAACCTATAAACTGTCTGGCTTTTTAGCAAAAAAAAACGGAGCCGAAGCTCCGTTTTCAGTACCACAATCCGCTCAGTTAAGATGCTCAACGCGGATACGGGTAATGTTACCCACCGTGCTCGGCAGTGCCTCAATGGCAGCGATGGCCGCGTTCATCTGCTTTTCCACCACGGTGTGCGTCAGCAGAATAATCTGCGCCAGCGACTCACCGGCTTTCGGCTCTTTCTGAATGATGGCTTCAATATTGATGCCTTTTTCACTCAGGATGGTGGCAATGCCCGCCAGCACACCCGTGCGATCTTCTACCGGAATACGCAGGTAATAACGGGTTTCCACCTCGTCCATCGGCAGCACCTGCAGGTCCTGAATATCGTTGAACGCCAGATGGTTCACGCTGGCCTGCGCCGGTGCATCGAACAGACGGGCCAGATCAATAATATCCGCCACCACCGCCGATGCCGTCGGGCCGGCACCGGCGCCGGCGCCCACGTACAGGGTGTTGCCGACAGCATCACCGTTCACCATTACGGCGTTCAGAACGCCATCCACAGTAGCAATCGGACGAGCTACCGGAATCATGGTCGGGTGCACGCGCAGGTCGATGCCTTTGTCGGTACGACGGCTGACGCCCAGGTGTTTAATGCGGTAACCCAGTTCGGTGGCAAACTCCACATCTTCCGGAGTAATACGACTGATGCCTTCGGTGTAGCAACGCTCGAACTGCAGCGGAATACCGTAAGCAATGGACGACAGAATGGTCAGCTTGTGGGCAGCGTCGATGCCTTCGACGTCGAAGGTCGGGTCGGCTTCGGCATAACCCAGCGCCTGCGCTTCCGCCAGCACATCGGCGAAGTCGCGGCCCTTGTCGCGCATTTCGGTCAGAATAAAGTTACCGGTGCCATTGATGATGCCGGCCAGCCAGTTAATACGGTTAGCGGCCAGACCTTCACGGATGGCTTTGATAATCGGAATGCCGCCGGCGACAGCCGCTTCGTACATCACGCTCACGCCTTTGGCTTCGGCGGCGGCGAAAATTTCTTTGCCGTGCACGGCAATCAGCGCTTTGTTGGCGGTAACCACATGCTTACCGTTAGCAATTGCACCCAGCACTACGTCTTTGGCGATGGTGTAACCACCGATCAGCTCAACCACGATGTCGATGTCGGGATTGTTGATAACATCATTCACATCCGCCGTAACGGCCACGTTACCGGTGTCGACCGCGGGGTTCGGATGACGGGTAGCCACCTGAGCAATAATAATGTCGCGACCCGCCCGGCGTGCGATGTCCTGAGCGTTACGGGTGAGCACATTAAAGGTGCCGCCACCCACTGTACCTAAACCACAGATACCTACTTTTACCGGTTTCAAGGCCGTCTCCTTTCAGATAGAGAATGGTTGAGTTTGCCGCACCATCCGGGCGCCAGACACAAAGGCCAGTATTCTACGCTAAGCCCGCGCCGATGCCCAATAGCACAGAGGCCTGAGGATTCAGTCGGCTTATTAATGGAGAGGTGCCTTGTGGAGTAGCTTCGGGGGAGCAGCCCATGAGTGGAAGCCGGGTTTTTGTGAAGAGCTGTTTTTTGTGAGCGGCTGATTTTTTGTGAAGAGCTGATTTTGGTGAAGGGCTGATTTTTTTGGTAGCTGGGGTTTTGTGGGAGCGGGCCATGCCCGCGAATCGGCCCCGGTGGGGCCGCTTATGCAGCGTTGATGTTCAC
>JAEWQT010000338.1 GCA_023399105.1 Pseudomonadota bacterium
GCGGTGAGCGTAGTCTTTGGCGGCCTCTACATCGTGAATAGAGCAGGGGCCGATGACCACGAAGATGCGGTGATCTTTGCGATCCAGAATGTCGCGGATAACCTGACGGCCTTTCTGAACGCTGGCCACGGCCGCTTCACTGATGGGCATTTCCTGTTTCAGCTGTTCCGGTGAAATAAGCGGAACAATGGATTCAATATTAAGATCTTCTACACGGTTGTCTGTCATGCGTATTTTTCCTGATCCGGCGGGTGACGGCCTTAAAGTTCCCCGGATTATGACAAAGTCCGCCGCACTTGCACATTGCTGCCATTAAAATAGCGCTGATAGCGCCAGTCTATTGGCAGAAGCGTTCTTATCCCGGTGTTTGTGTTGCTGATATAACTCAATGTCCTCTCAACCTGGTCTAATCTTCTTTTTGGGTCTGAATGGCACAGAGGCTTTTTAAACAGCCAGTTTTTGCTTTAATAGGCTTATGAAATAAAAAAACCGGTTTTTATAACAGCTCTTTTGGCTGCTGCCGGTATGGAGGATTTATGAAGTTGCAGCAACTGCGGTATATCTGGGAAGTCGCGCATCACGACCTGAATGTCTCGGCGACCGCCCAGGTTCTCTACACCTCGCAACCAGGTATCAGTAAGCAGATCCGTTTGCTGGAAGATGAACTGGGTGTCGAGATTTTTGCCCGCAGCGGCAAGCATTTAACCCGTATTACGCCAGCCGGTGAGTCTATTCTGCAGATTGCCGGCGAGATTCTGCGCAAAGTAGAAAGCATCAAACAGGTTGCGCAGGAATTCAGCGATGAAGCCCGCGGCAGCTTGTCCATTGCCACGACCCATACCCAGGCCCGCTATGCGCTGCCTCAGGTGATTCGTGGGTTTATGCAGCACTATCCGGATGTTTCCCTGCACATGCATCAGGGCACGCCGATGCAGATTGCCGAAATGGCCGCCAACGGTACCACGGATTTTGCGATTGCCACCGAAGCTATGGAGTTATTCGGTGATCTGATCATGATGCCCTGTTATCGCTGGAACCGCAGCATTCTGGTGCCACGCAGCCACCCGCTGGCGCAGACCGGCCGGCCAACACTGGAGCAAATTGCCGCCTATCCGCTGGTGACCTATGTGTTTGGTTTTACCGGTCGCTCGCGTCTTGATGAAGCTTTCCGCAGTCGCGGTTTAACGCCACGGGTGGCCTTTACCGCTGCCGATGCTGACGTGATCAAAACCTACGTGCGGCTGGGTGTCGGGGTTGGGATTGTAGCGAGCATGGCGCTGGATCCACAGTTGGATGACGATCTGGTGGCGCTGGATGCCAGCCATCTGTTCGAGCCGAGTGTTACCAAAATTGGTTTCCGTAAAGGAACCTTTTTGCGTGGTTATATGTACGATTTTATTCAGGCTTTTGCGCCGCACCTGACCCGGGAACTGGTCGATAAAGCGGTGCAATGTCATAACAAGCAGGACATTGATGATTTGTTCAGTGGTGTGAGCTTGCCGGAGCACTGACGCCGCGGCTTATTGAATGCTTTGGGTCAGATAAACCGCACTATATTCACGCCGATGCGGAATTCACCGGGGCCGGATTCCTGTACCCGGCAAATGCTCACTTCCGCTTCTAAGGGGGCGGTCGTACCGCCACCACTGGAAATCACCAGTCGTCCGCTGGCGTTGTCCGGTAAGGCTTCGCTGTGTAACAGCTGAGCGCCGCTGCTGCTCAGATCGATACAGGTCAGGCGGTAATGGTTACCGTTACTGAGGGTCAGTGTCGCAGGTGCGGAAACCTGCATACGGATGAAGTCACGTTTTTCCTGGTAGCTTCTGGCCAAACCCGACATGGCGTACTCCTTTTTGTTGGATGTTCCGATCCTAGCACCGCTGTTGAAATTCTGTACAGTCTGAAACGGCGATGCTTTTTTGATTTGTGAACAGTCATACAGTAAACGCCGGTGCAATAAAAGAGTGACCTGATATCGGTGGCTTGATACTGTTTTGTGGTGAGGCGGTCTGGTGTGATCCGGGGCAGAATAAATACCAATGACGGTGAAATATGACACAGGGATTGCAAGGGACGGAACTTGGGGGTAGTGTTCGCCCAATTATCGTCGCTGGGAGTGGGGAATGCCCGCAACAGTGCTGGTCATCGATGATTCAGCCAACCGCAACAACCTGGTCGTATTACTGCAAAACAACGGTTACGAGGTGCTCTGCACTGAGGCCGCCAATGCCTTAATATTGTTGCAGGAAGGCCATACCGATGCCCTGATCTGTGATTTGTCAGTGAGTCGTGAGCACGGCTTTCAGCTGCTGGAACGGGTAAAGGCCAGTTATCCGGATCTGCCGGTGATTGTAATGGCTGCCGGCAGTGTCATGGACGATGCCTTGCGTGCTTTACGCCTTGGCGCTGACGATTATCTGATCAAACCTCTGGCCGACCCCGAAGTGTTGCTGCACGCCTTGCGGAAGTCTCTTGATCGTGCCCGTCTGGAAGCTGAGAACCGCGCTTACCGCGATTATCTGGAAAAAACCAACACCGAATTGCGCCGTAATCTGGAAGAGCTGCGTAACGATCAGCTGGCTGGCCGGCAGGCGCAGTTACGTATGCTGCCCGAGCCTTTGCAGGTGCAGGGAATCGAATGTCGTCACCGCTTAATCCCCTCATTGCTGCTCAGCGGTGATTTTCTTGATTATTTCCTGCTGCCTGATAACCGGCTGGTCTTCTACCTGGCGGATGTGTCCGGCCATGGGGCATCGTCAGCTTTCGTTACGGTGTTGCTGAAAAATCTCACTTATCGTTTGCGGCGCAATCTTAAACGCGGTTCCAGCGATGACCTGCTGTACCCCAATCTGGTGCTGGAGCGGATCAATTCGGAGCTGATGGCTTCCGAACTGGATAAACATCTGACCATGTTTTATGGCGTTATTGACCCTGCCAGCATGAAGCTGCAATACAGCGTTGGCGGGCATTTTCCGATGCCGGTCTTGTTGCAACAGGGACAGGCGCAGTATCTGGAAGGTCGGGGGATGCCGGTGGGGCTGTTCCGCGAAGCACAATACGAAACCCATGAATATCAGTTGCAGCAAGACTTTGAGCTGTTGCTGTTTTCCGACGGTATTC
>JAEWQT010000095.1 GCA_023399105.1 Pseudomonadota bacterium
GCCATTTCTGAACGGGGCGTGCGCGATCCGCGCCAGATGCACACCACCTTTAATACGGACAGCGGCCGGCTGCAGGGACAAAAATCCCACGTCATGCTGGCCGGGCAAGGGCTGGACCGGGTCTGTATCGTGGCGCGGCCGGCTGAGACGGGTGAAAACCTGCTGGCGCTGTGGCTGGATGCTTCACAGCTGACGATACTGCCCGCTAATCCGCAACCTTTCCTGCCCGATTTGCCGCATGTTCCGGTAAGTTTCGACACCCGGCTGCCGGCGTCCGCGCTGTTCAGCACGGATGCTCACCGTCACTGTAATAAACCCTTTCGTTATTGGGAGGATGTGCACCTGACGCTGGCGCTGGCGGGGTGGTTGCAGTCGCAGGTGGCGGTGGATGTCGCTCTGGTTGAAGCGGTGCAGCAAGCCTTTGCGCGCCAGCCTGGCTATTACGATCTGGCGGCGCTGGATGCGGTGGAAGCTTTAATGGCGCATTTGGCCCAGGTTGCTGTTGGTTTGTCGCCGGCAGCGGCGGCGCAATGGCAGCGCGATACCGTGCTGCTGCAGTTTACCGCGCCGCTGCGGGCGAAAATCCGTCAGCGCCTGCAGCAAACCAGGGATCTGTTTAACGCACCGTAATAGAAATGGGGCTGGATTGCGTCACGCTGGTTGGCGAGCTGTCCATGCGCACGCTGTCTTTCTGGCCGGTTAACGAATCGCTGATCGACAACGACGGATTTGCTGGTTTGGCCGTGGTATCGGCGATGGTATCCGGTGTTTCGATAATGGTTTGTGCCATTTCCTGGTTCAGTAACCGTGGCAGCTGAATGCTCAGCGAGGTCGAGCGGTTGTAACGCAACGCACTGCTGTAGTCGTAATGGTGAGTGTTTTTACCGGCTTCTTTAATGGCCTGAAAAATATCCCGGGCGTAGTAATCATCCTGGCCAGCCTGAGCCGGTAGTGCCGCCAGTAACGGCGGCAGCATCAGCGAAATACGCAATATGTTCATAAGCTACTCTCCGTATACAGAGCGGAACTCAGGGGCGCGGAGTGGCCTTAACTGAAACCCCGGAAGCGCGGATATTACGGCTTACCGCAAATTCTGAACGGGCTTCGGGAATAAACAGCTCTTTCTTGCCGTCCACTTTTTCGGCGCTTTCCGGCGCGCTGTCGCTGTCGCGTTTCAGCTTTTCACTGCTGGTATCGGCCAGTGCCGCGTTTTTACTTTGCCGGCCCAGTGCTGAATCAACCGCCGGTTGCTGCGCGGCTACCGCGGCGGCTTCACCGGCAGCGGTTGGCCCCATGGCGCCTTCAATCACTTCTTCATCCATTTCGGTGTTCAGCATCTTTGGCAGATCAAAACTGCGCGAAGTGGTGCGGTTATACCAGCGCGCACCAACATAATGGGTGTTGACCGGGTTGCTGCGGGCAGCGCTAACGGCTTCGTCCAGATCGGGTGAGAAGTACTGTTCGGTATTGGCCTGTAACGACCCCAGGGGCAAGCACAGCAACAGTACCAGACTGGTGTGGATGGCGTTATGGCAGGCGGTGGTGAAGCAGGATCTTTCCATCGGTTGACCCCTTTTGTTTTTGTTATTTTTTGTAAGTGGTGGCATCATAGCAAGCCGGATTTTTGCTGTACACTCCCGGAATGTAAACAAACACCCAAGGCAAACATCCTGGGGTGCTGAAACGGCGGTGTCACACCGACACCGGAACGGACAGGAAATAATAATGATAAAAATCGTGTCGTTGTTGGCCGCAGCCGGTCTGCTGGCCGTGCTGCAAGGCTGTACCATTCATCATTCCATTGGCGACAACTTCGGCTCTTTTGTGTCTGGCCCGGATGGCCAGGCGTTCAAGCCGGTTGGCCCGCGCTGGGATTACCAAAACACCGCATTGCTGTACGTATATCGTCCGGCCACCGAATGGTCGATGGATGAGCTGGAAACCCCCAGCTTTAACGTCGATGGCGAACGTCTGTTTAACCTGAAAGGTGGCGCCTACACCTGGTACGAGCTGGAACCCGGGCGTTACAGCGTGGTGATGCGGCGTGGCCTGCTGGGCCTGGAAGGCATTGGCGATCTGGTCATCAAAACCCTGTCACGACTGCAGCTGGAAGCCCAGCCGGGCAAGGTGTATTACCTGCGCTACTCCGAAATCGACCCGCCGAAAATCATTCCTGATCAGGACGTAAATCCGCTGGGTGACGGCCCATTGCAGATGGTGTCGCCCACGCTGGCGTTAAGCGAATTGCCGGTAACCAAAATGCTGCATCGCGGCCGCGACCGCTTGCAACCGGAACAACCTGCCGAAGCCATTGTGGTGCCGTCACCCACACAACCCGGCAGTGCTCCCGATGGTTTACCGGCCAGCGATGGTGCGGCGCCTAAAACTAAAGAACAGGACTGGTGGCCGTTTTAGGCCAGCCACCGATGCGCTACAATGCCTGCCTTTAAACGCCCACCGCCGTGGGCGTTTTTACTCCCGCGAGCTGATGAGAGAGACCTGCCATGACGGTGATCAAGCAAGAAGACCTGATCCAGAGCGTCGCCGATGCACTGCAGTACATTTCGTACTACCACCCGAAAGACTTCATTCAGGCTGTTCACGAAGCCTACCAGCGTGAAGAATCCAAGGCTGCCAAAGACGCCATGGCACAGATTCTGATCAACTCCCGTATGTGCGCCATGGGCCACCGCCCGATCTGTCAGGATACCGGTATCGTCACCGTGTTCCTCACCATCGGTATGGACGTTAAGTTCGAAGGCGACATGAGCGTGGAAGATATGTGTAACGAAGGCGTACGCCGCGCTTACACCCACCCGGACAACGTGCTGCGTGCGTCTGTGCTGGCCGATCCGGACGGCAAACGCGCCAACACCAAAGACAACACCCCGGCCATTATTCACATGAAACTGGTTCCGGGTAACACCGTCGACGTGCACGTCGCAGCCAAAGGTGGCGGTTCTGAAGCCAAATCCAAGTTTGCCATGCTGAACCCGTCTGACTCCATCGTCGACTGGGTGCTGGAACAGGTACCTAAAATGGGTGCTGGCTGGTGTCCGCCGGGCATGCTGGGCATTGGTATCGGCGGCACCGCCGAAAAAGCCATGCTGCTGGCCAAAGAGGCCCTGCTGGAACCGATCGACATTCACGAACTGCAGGCCCGTGGCCCGCAGAACCGCGCCGAAGAGCTGCGTTTGGAACTGTTTGAGAAAGTAAACAAACTGGGTATCGGTGCTCAGGGCCTGGGTGGTTTAACCACCGTGCTCGACATCAAAGTGATGGACTACCCGACCCACGCCGCCAACAAGCCAGTGGCCATTATTCCTAACTGTGCCGCCACCCGTCACACCCATTTTGTGCTGGATGGCTCCGGCCCGGCGCAACTGGAAGTGCCGTCGTTGGAAGACTGGCCGGAAATTACCTGGGAAGTGGGTGATTCCGTGCGTCGCGTGAATCTGGATACCGTCACTCCGGAAGACGTAAAAGACTGGAAAACCGGCGAAACCATTCTGCTGTCCGGCAAGATGCTCACCGGCCGTGACGCCGCGCACAAGCGTATGGCCGACATGATTAACCGTGGCGAAGAGCTGCCGGTGGATCTGAAAGGCCGCTTTATTTACTACGTTGGCCCGGTTGATCCGGTGCGTGACGAAGTGGTTGGCCCGGCTGGCCCGACGACCGCTACCCGCATGGATAAATTCACCCGCCTGGTGCTGGAAAAAACCGGCCTGCTGGGCATGATCGGTAAATCCGAACGTGGTGATATCGCCATCGAAGCCATTAAAGATAACGAAGCGGTGTATCTGATGGCGGTGGGCGGTGCGGCTTACTTAGTATCTCAGGCGATTAAATCCGCCAAAGTGGTGGGCTTTGCCGACCTGGGTATGGAAGCCATTTACGAGTTTGACGTAAAAGACATGCCGGTAACCGTGGCTGTGGATACCAAAGGCGAGTCGGTACACAAAACCGGCCCGCAAATGTGGTACGCCAAAATTAACGCCAAAGAAATCTGAGCAGAAAATCTGCGCAGAAATCTGCAGCGTTAAATAACAAAAGGGAGCTTCGGCTCCCTTTTGTTTTATTGCAGATTTATCCGACTATTGATACTGGCCGATACCACCCAATACTGTCGGTTAAAGTGTGTTAGTCATTACAGCAATCCGCCGGCACAATTTCATAGCAGGGCGTGTAGTTACCGCTGATGCGCATGCGGCCGTGGCTCACCATCGCGCTCAGCAATTTATCCATGCCCGCCAGCACGTCGGCATCGCCGCGCAGCTGGTAGGGGCCGTGCTCCATCACCCGGGTAATGCCCATTTCTTTGACGTTGCCTGCCACAATGCCGGAAAAAGCCCGGCGTAAATCGGCGGCCAGCCGGTGTGCCGGTTGGTCTTTTCTCAGGCACAGGTTGGCCATGGCGTCGTGAGTGGGGTCAAACGGCAGCTGGAAGTCGGGGTCAATGGTCAGGCCCCAGTTGAAGAAATAGGCGTCGTTACGGCGGCGACGGTAATCTTCCACCCGGGTAATGCCTTCTTTCATCACCTGAGCAACCTTTACCGGGTCATCAATAATAATCTGGTAGCGTTTCTGCGCCACGCTGCCTAATGTACTGCCAATAAAGCGGTCGATGTCGCGCAGGTAGGCTTCGGTTTCCTGCGGGCCGGTTAACACCAGCGGGAAGGGCATGTTGTGGTTGTCCGGGTGCAGTAAAACGCCGAGCAAATACAGCAGTTCTTCGGCCGTACCGGGGCCGCCGGGGAAAATAACAATGCCGTGCGCCAGGCGCACAAAAGCTTCCAGCCGTTTTTCGATATCCGGCAGAATAATCAGCTCATTAACGATGGGGTTCGGCGCTTCGGTAGCAATAATGCCGGGTTCGGTAATGCCGATATAACGGCCAGTGCGCAAATGTTGCTTGGCGTGGCCGATGGTGGCGCCTTTCATTGGGCCTTTCATGGCGCCGGGGCCGCAGCCGGTGCCAATGTCCAGTCCGCGCAGGCCCATCTGGTAGCCCACATCTTTGGTGTACTGGTATTCGTGCAGCGGAATGGAATGCCCGCCCCAGCATACCGCCAGGTTGGGTACACAATCGGGTTTCAGGACATTGGCGTTACGCAATAAATGAAATACGGCGTTGGTAATGTCTTCGCTGTTGCTGAGGTTAAAACGATGGGCTTTTAACACGGATTCCTGCGCATACAGCACATCGCGCAGTACCGAAAATAATTGCTCGCGCACACCACGGATAATCTCGCCATCGACAAAAGCGCTTTCTGGCGGATTAATTAAATTCAGCACAATGCCGCGGTCTTCCTGTTGCACTTCAATATCAAAGTGGCGGAATTCTTCTTTTAATTCCAGATAATTATCCGACTGGCTGCCGGCGCTGAGCACGGCATAGCAGCAGCGTTTCACCAGTTCATAGGTTTCGCTGTCGATGTCGCGCAGTTGTTCAATTTCATAGCGCGACAATACGCGCATGGTGGTTTTCGGGTGAATCAGTTCGTAATGCTTAACCATAAAATCTCCGGCCGTCAGGCCCATAATTCCATTGGCCCATAGTGGCTGAGTAAACGCAGAATATCGCTGCGGGTAACAATGCCACAGAGTTCGTTGTTGTTATTCAGAACCGGCAGGGCGCCAATGTTGTACTCGTATAAAATGCGGCTGCTCTGGCGTATGTCGGTATCCTGCAATACACAGAACACCGGCTTAACCGCCAGCGTCATAATGTTGCTGCTCCAGAACAGCGGCAGCGTGCTGGCCGGTTGGCGGGCCAAGGCCTGCAGCAAATCAAAATCAGAAAACATGGCCAGCACCTGGCGGTTTTCATCGATCACCGGCAAATGATGGTAACCGGTTTTCTGCACCAGATCCCAGGCTTGTTGCACGGTGGCTGAGGGCGGCAGTGTGCGCACTTCGCGGTGCATCACCTCGCGGATAAAACCGACCGCATCGGGATGCTTTTCCTTTTGTTGCTGATACGCCTGCAGGGC
>JAEWQT010000102.1 GCA_023399105.1 Pseudomonadota bacterium
GGTCAGCCACAGAGCGAGCAGCATAATACCCGCTCCGGCGCTTAACCGTAACAGGTCGGTGTCACGGTTCCACAACAATAAGTTCACCAGTAAACCGGCCGGAATTAAGGCGTTATTCATAATGGCCAGCTGGCCGCTGCTGACCTGAGTGGCACCCAGATTCCAGGCAAAATACCCCAGCCCGGAAGCCACCACGCCCAGCCAGATTAATACTGACCATTGCAGATTGCTGGTGGGGTAAGCCGGCTGGCCCAATAACCACCAGGCGGGTAATACCACCGCCAGGGCACCCAGATAAAACCAGCCGAATATTTTATGCTGCGCCGGTTGTTGTGCTTGTGGCCAATGCTCCAGCCGGTATTTGTACAGAACCTGGCCGGTGGCAAAACAAAGATTAGCGCCCTGTACCACCAGAAAGCCCTGCCAGAAATCTTCATTCAGATTATTCCAGCGCATAATGGCGGCACCACCAATCGCCAGCACGGCGCTGACAAGATAACGAGGGTGAAATCGGCGCTCCAGCAGATCATAAATAAGGGTGACATACACCGGCGTAAAGATGGTAAAAATCAGCACTTCCGGCACGCTGAGCAATAAAAACGACTGGTAATAAAACAAGTACATCAGACCCAGCTGGATGGCGCCAATGCCCATCAGTTGCAGCGCCAGTTTTGGGGCTAAGGGGTTGCGCAGCAGCAAGGGTAAAAATACCAGAGCCGCCAGAACAACGCGGGTAAGCACGGCAAAATAGCTGTCGACCTGACCGGCCAGATACACACCGATCAGGGAAAACGAAAACGCCCATAACAGGGTGATGGCCCACAACAACGCCATAGCCGATAATCCATCGCAGTAATCTTTGAATGAGGCGCAGAATGCAGCAAAGCGATGAGCGAATCCAGCCGCTGTGGCAACAGCTGGCGACCGTTGGTGCTTTTTTCTACAGTGCGCAGCCGGGTCCGCGTTCGCAAACCGGCTGGGCCGGCCAGGGTAACGGGCAGGTGACGCTGGAATGGCAGGGTGAGGACGAGCTGCATTTTATTGAGCAGGGCGAGTTTTGCGCCGATGGCGGCGTGCCGGTAGCGATGTTTAACCGCTTTATCTGGCAACGAAATGAGCAGGGCATCCGCCTGTCGCATGGCCGGCGTGGTGAGCGGGTCTTTTTATTTGAACTGCAGCCACAGGCGGACGGTTGCTGGCGCAGCGTGGCGGATCATCTTTGTATTAATGACTTATATTCAGGGCAGTTGCGGCCGCTGGAACAGGGGTTTGAATTAATCTGGCGAATTAACGGGCCGAAAAAAGACGAATGTCTTATTTATCGTTACCACCCTGACAAAACGTAACAAAGGTCGTACTTGAGTTCCGCTGGTGCGCCTTTTATGGTGAAAGCCGAACAACAATAACAGTCAGGAGAGAACCATGTCCGGTCAACCTTTGCTCGGTCAGATGATGGACCGTCCGTTACTGATTTCCGGTCTGCTTGAGCACGCTGAAATCACGCACCCCGATGCGGGCATTGTCAGCCGTCGCTGTGAAGGCGATATCCACCGCTACACCATGAAAGACGCTGCCGTGCGGGCGCGTAAAGTGGCGAACCTGCTGCAGCGCTGGGGCATTAAGCAGGGTGACCGCATCGCTACCCTGGCCTGGAACGGTTATCGCCACTATGAACTCTATTTTGGTGTCTCTGGTTATGGGGCAGTTTTGCACACCATTAACCCGCGGTTGTTCCCGGAGCAACTGGTGTACATTATTAACCACGCCGAAGACCGCTGGATTTTTGTCGATTTAACCTTTGTGCCGCTGCTGGAAAAAATTCAGGACCAGATTACCGGTGTCGAAGGCTTTGTGGTGCTGTGCGACGAAGACAAAATGCCGGCCACGTCATTGCCGAATGCTCAGTGTTATGAAACCCTGATTAACGCAGAAAGCGATGACTTCAGCTGGCCCGAATTCGATGAGCGGGCCGCTGCCAGTATGTGCTACACCTCGGGCACCACCGGTAACCCCAAGGGTGTTTTGTACAGCCACCGTTCGACCGTACTGCACGCCATGGCCTCCATCGGTGAAGAGGCGCTGGGACTGGCGTCGACTTCTTGCTTCCTGCCGGTCGTACCAATGTTTCACGTCAATGCCTGGGGCACGCCCTATTCAGCGGCCATCACCGGCGCCAAACAGGTATTCCCCGGCCCGGGTATGGATGGCGCGTCATTATGGGAATTAATTGAAGCCGAAAAACCCGATTTATTACTCGGCGTGCCCACGGTATGGCTGATGTTGCTGAACCACATGGACAGCATTGGCAAGAAACTGGACTCGGTGCAAAACGTAGTGATTGGCGGTGCCGCTGCGCCGTTATCCATGATCCGCAAGTTCCAGGAAGTGCACGATGCCTTTGTGATCCACGCCTGGGGTATGACTGAAATGAGCCCGATTGGCTCGGTTAATTCACCCAATATTCACACCCTGCAATTACCACTGGAGCAGCGTTACGCCCTGCAGGCT
>JAEWQT010000133.1 GCA_023399105.1 Pseudomonadota bacterium
GCCATATAAATCAATGAGTTAGCTAATTGTGTTGCCGTGCGGATGGCAAATGATGTCGAATGACTGCCGGAATGTCCTACCAGCGTGTGAGATATATCGCACACGCGCTGCAGAATTTCGCCCGGTAAGTTCGTCTGAAAGGTGCAGGAGTTAAGTATGAGCGAAGCATTAAACATCCCGGCCGGGCTGGTATTTTTGCCGCTGGGTGAAGAGGCATTGCCCTTGCTGAAACGCGGTGTGGTGCCGCTGCTGTGCCCGGCTGACAGTGGCTTGCCCTGGTTTGTCCGGGCAGCCGAAAAGGCTCAGGCTCCGGCGCGGATTGATGACGCCGTCTATCTGGCGCATTTGCAGCGTGAGTATCAGCGTCTGCCGGACTCTTTGCGTGGCCTGCTGACGCAGGAGGTATTTATTCAGCAGGCGGAAAAGAAGCGCGCGGATATTGAAGCGGCCTTATTGGCGCAGAAGCAGGCGCAGGCGGTGCAGGATACCGGTAACCCGGAAGACTGGCTGTTACAGCGATTGTTTACGGATCCATTTTCTTTATTGGCCTGGCAGCAGCGTGGTGGCCTGAAAACCCTGTGGCTGGGCATTGATGCCGGCCAGTGGCCGGAGGCCAGCGTGCAGGCGGTGGAATACCGGCCGTCGTTGCCGGCGGCTTATCCACAACGGCTGTGGGCGGAAAGCCCGGCGCTGGCACCGCTGCAGGAGCAGCGCTTAATTCTGCCGCGCACCGCCGTGGAACGGTTGGTGGCGGTGGCGGGCCGCACGCAGGGGTTATTGCGGCTGCCGCCGGTGGCGTTACGCTGTGTGCTGCTGGGGGCCGACCTGCGGCCCGCTTTTGTGGCGTCGTTCCGGCAATTCTGGCAGCAGGATTTCCGTTATCAGCGCACGCCGCTGGCGCAGATGCAATTTCATTCCGACCGCTATGGCTGGGACTTTATTCAGACCGGCCCGGCATCGCGCTGATTTACCAGCGCCGAAAACGCCTGTGGATCGGCCAGTTCGCCATCCTCGCGTAAGGCCGGGTAAGGCAGTTGCAGACGCTGGCACAGCCGCGCAACCTGCGGTTGGCACCATTCAAACTTCAGGCGTTGGTAATCGTCATCGGCAATCCGGCGCTGATAAAACATACCCGCCTGCTGGCGTTGGCGTTGGGCTTCGCTCAGCAGCAGTGCGGCGGCGACCGAAACATTGAACGACTGCACCATGCCATACATGGGAATCACCAGATGCTCGTCGGCCAGTGCCGCCGCCTGGGCGCTGACGCCGGTTTTTTCCGAGCCCAGTAACAGCGCGGTGGGTTGGGTGAAGTCGTAGTCGCGGTAATCGCGGGCGCGCTCGCTGAAATGCGCGGCGCAGACGCGAAAGCCCTGTTGTTGCAGGGTTTGAATGGCGGTACCAATGTCGGGGTGGGTATGAATATCCACCCAATTACCGCTACCAGCACTGTGGTTGCGGCGCACCCGGTACTGTTCGCCCAGCCACACACAGTGGGCAACGGGTACGGCGAAGGCATCGCAGCTGCGTACAATGGCCGACAGGTTGCGATCCTTGTGAACTTCATCGGTAAGAACGGTCAGATCAGGCTGACGCAGTGACAGGGTGTGTTCGATTCTCTCCAGACGTTGCGGCGTCACGGGCACAGTTCTCCTTGCTGGGTAAAACCGGTCTGGCCGGCATCGGGCCGGCATTGTATAAAACTCACTTTTTGAATGCACGGAGACGGTTATGCGTGGAAATCCCTGGGCGGGCATGATGTTTTTCTGGCACGGACTGAGCCGTCTGGGCGAGCCGGGCTTGCGCCGTTATGTGGCGTTGCCGCTGTTGCTGAATGTGCTGATTATGTCGCTGGCCAGCTGGTGGGGTATCAGCACCCTGCACGAACAAATGGGCGCGCTGGTGGAGTGGCTGCCGGGTTGGCTGAGCTGGTTGTACTGGCTGTTGTTGCCGTTAACCGTTATCACGCTGCTGCTGTTGCTGATGTACTTTTTCAGCACCGTGCTGATTATTCTGGCCAGCCCATTTAATGGCTTGTTGAGTGAGCAGGTGGAGCGCAGCAGCGGCGTGCTGCTGCCGGAAGAATCCATTCCGGCGCTGATCCGGCGCACCCTGGGCCGGGAAATGACCAAGCTGGGCTATCTGCTGCCGCGCTATCTGTTGCTGCTGGTGCTGAGTGTTATCCCGGGTATTAATCTGGCTGCGCCCTTTCTGTGGTTCTGGTTTGGCAGCTGGGTGGTGGCGCTGCAGTACATCGATTATTCCTTTGATAACCACGGCCGCAGTTTTGCCGAAGTGCGTCAGGCCATGGGACAGGAACGTTTTACCGTGCTCGGCTTTGGTGCGCTGGTGGCGCTGCTGATGACGGTGCCGGTGCTGAACTGGTTTGTGATGCCGGCGGCCGTGATTGGCGCCACCCTGTTGCGCCAGCAGCGGTTGCCGCTGGCGGATACTGCGGGCAAAGCGGATGTGATCGGCTATGCTGAAAGGGTTTCTGAATAACTAAGGCCCGCTAATGGCAGCTCTGAATATTCTGGTCGTGGACGATGCGGCCTTTATCCGTGATTTAGTGAAAAAAGCCGTCCGTGAAACCTATCCGGGCTGTGAACTGCATGAAGCTATTGATGGCCGTAAGGCCATCAGCATTATGAACAGCAAAACCATCCAGCTGGTGCTGTGCGACTGGGAAATGCCGGAAGTCTCCGGCATTGAGGTGCTGGAATGGATGCGCGCCGACGAGCGCTACAAAGCCGTCCCTTTTATGATGATTACCAGCCGCGGTGACCGTGACCACGTGATCAAAGCGGTGCAGGCCGGGGTATCGGAATACATCGGCAAGCCGTTCACGCGCGAAAACTTTGTCGCCAAGCTCACCAAACTGGTGTGGAAACATCTGAAAATCCGTCCGTCGCAGGGCGATGCGCCGGCCAATCCGCGCGCTGCGGGTGCCGCTGGTGTGCTGGGTGCAACAGCGGTTGACGGCAAGCCCAAAGGTGGCGATCTGGGCGGTGCCTCGGTACTGATGGGTGCAACGGCCAAACCGGCAGCCGCGCCCGCCGCTACTCCGGCCGCTGACAGCGCCGCGGCGTTGCTGAATCCGGCGGCGGCCGCTAAACCAGCAGCCAAAGCTAGTGCGCGGGCGCGGGGGCTGGCCGATGTCCGTTTTGCCTCCGGCAGCCGCGCCAAACTGGTGATCAAAGATATTAATCTGCAGGAAATGATCGGCGTGTTCCGCCGTGAAGACGCGCTGCCGGCATTGCTGGAACAGGCGGTGCTGGACATTGTGGATCAGGATTCCGGCGAGGTGGCCCGCATCAATGGCTATGTGCGCATGATGCAGGCGCAGGAACCGCACCCGGATGCGCAGACCATCCAGATGCTCATTCGTTATGTCGATGACGATCCGGAAAAGCTCGCTACCTTGTCGCGCTTTATTGCCAGGGTGCGCTGAGTTTTTCAGCGCCCCTTGTTCTTATTGGTGTTATCCCTGTTGGTCTGGTCCGGTTAACTGCTTGTCAGCCTGCCAGCGCGAAGCCGGGAAGATACAGCGGAAACAGCTGCCGGTGCCCGGTGTGCTGGTAATCTCCAGCGTCGCGTCGTGGCGCAACAACACATGCTTCACAATCGCCAGCCCTAAACCCGTGCCGCCGGTGGCTTTGCTGCGGCTGGGGTCGGCGCGGTAAAAGCGCTCGGTCAGGCGCGGAATATGCTGCGCTTCAATCCCCATGCCGTTGTCCTGCACCGCAAACACCCCGCAACCGTTGTCCAGAACCTGCCAGCTGAGCACAATATGGCCGCCGTCCGGGGTGTATTTGCAGGCATTAAACGCGAGGTTGGAAAAGGCGCTGCGCAGCTCGCCCGGGTAACCCAGAATCTGCAGTGGTGCGTCGGCCTGCAGCTCCACTTGCTGGTGTTTGCTGGCCGCCAGTGCCCGGGCATCACGCAGAATCTGCTCCAGCAAGGCATACAGGTCCAGCCATTGCGGCGGTTCCTGACGGGTGGTTTCCAGCCGTGACAGCATCAGCAAATCTTTAATCAGCACATCCATGCGCCCGCTTTGTTCACTCATCTGCTGCAGAATACGCTGCCAGCGCAGCGGCAGTTCGGCGCTCAGATCCTGCAGGGTTTCGATATAGCCGCTCAGAACCGTCAGTGGGGTGCGCAGTTCGTGGCTGACGTTGGCGACAAAGTCTTTACGCATCTGCTCCAGCTGCCGCAGCCGGGTGACATCCTGAATCACCAGCAGGCGTTCATGGCGGCCAAAGGCGGTAATGCTGATCTGCAGCTGGCGTTTGCTGGCGTGCGGCGCAGCCATAATTAACGGTTCGCGGAAATCGGCATGCTTCAGGTACGCGGAAAATTGCGGTTCGCGCACCAGATTGGTGAGGGGCTGGCCGGTATCGGCCGGGCGTTTCAGCCCCAGTTGCCGGCTGGCGGCCAGATTCCACCATTCCAGATTGCCATGGCTGTCGAGCATCAGAATGCCTTCCTGCAGGGCGTCGGTGGAATCCTGAATCCGGCTCAGCAGCGCCTGCAGTTGCTGGCGATGGCGCAGGCTGCGCTGTTGCAGCCGCTGGGTGGTACGGAACAGCGATTCCCATAAGCCGCCGGGCGGCGCTGACGGCAGCGGTGTTTCCTGCAGCAGTAAGCGCTGCAGGCGGTGCATTTGCCACAGTTGCCATACCAATATCAGTAACAGTACGGTACTGACGGCTGGCCACAGCAGATTCTGCAGATACCCCAACAGGGCGGTTGGCAGCAGAATGGCCAGCAGCCATTGCGCTTCCGTGCGCCAGCTGTGCGGCATGGCTCAGGACGCTTTGGTGGAGAAGCGGTAACCCGTGCCGCGCACGGTCTGGATCAGATGCTCGTGCGCACTGCCCAGGGCTTTGCGCAGGCGGCGGATATGCACATCCACCGTGCGTTCTTCCACATACACATTGCCACCCCAGACCTGGTCCAGCAGCTGGGTGCGCGAGTAGGCGCGTTCCTGGTGGGTCATAAAAAACTGCAGCAGACGGTATTCGGTGGGGCCAATCTCGACCGGCTGATTGTGCGAGGTGACCCGATGACAAACCGGGTCCAGCATCAGGCCGCTGACTTCGATGGGCTCTTCAATACCCTGCGGAGTGGCGCGGCGCAGCACGGCTTTCAGGCGGGCCACCAGTTCGCGCGGGGAAAAGGGTTTGGTGATGTAATCATCGGCGCCGGCTTCCAGCCCCTGCACCTTGTTATCTTCCTCGCCTTTAGCGGTGAGCATGATAATGGGTATTTCAGCGGTTATATCATCGCGCTTCAGGCGCCGGGCAAATTCCACCCCGCTGGTGCCGGGCAGCATCCAGTCCAGCAACAGCATATCGGGCTTGCGATCGACAATTTTAGCGTGGGCTTCCTGCGTACTGGCAGCTTCCAGACATTCGTAGCCGGCCATTTCCAGGGCCACGGCAATCATTTCCCGGATCGGGGCTTCGTCATCAACGATTAAAACGGTTTTTCCGGCTTTGCTCATAATGGTCACGCCAATGTCACATTCCTGTATTGCGGTGGTATTACAGACGCAGATTGTTACAGAGATGTGACGGCGGACGGTTTGGCGGGAATTTAACCGTTTATGTGGTGGGCGCTGCGGTCAGCAGGTAGCTGCCCGCCAGCCCGGCCCAGACGATCAGCCCGAACCAGTAATTGCTCAGAAAGGCGTCGAAACAGGCTTCGCGGCTGCGTGAACGGACGCGGTAGAGCAGCCAGCCAAAGTACAGAGCCCCGGCCAGCAGCCCAAGATAGGCGGGCCAGGCCAGTGCCAGCTGACCAAAGGCGGCCAGCAGGCTGAGCAGGGTAATGCCGTACAGCAGGCCGACCATGGCCAGATCCAGATCACCGAACAGAATGGCGGTGGATTTCACCCCGATCAGCAGGTCATCGTCGCGGTCGACCATGGCGTACAGCGTATCGTAAGCCACCGTCCAGGCCATATTGGCGGCGTACAGCAGCCAGGCCACCTGCGGTATGTCATTGCTCTGGGCGGCAAAGGCCATGGGAATGGCCATCGAATAGGCGGCGCCCAGAAACAGCTGCGGCAGATGGGTGTAACGCTTCATAAAGGGGTACAACGACGCCAGCCCCAGCGCGGCAACCGACAGCATGATGGTCAGTTGGTTGGTCAGCAGTACCAGCAAAAAGGCCAGTACCACCAGTACGGCAAAGCCCTGCAGTGCCTGTTTGGGGGTTAAGCGCCCGGTCGCCAGCGGCCGGTCTTTGGTGCGCTTAACATGGCCGTCGACCTTGCGGTCGGCAAAGTCGTTGATGATGCAGCCGGCCGAGCGCATCAGAAACACGCCGAGGGTAAAGATCACCAGCAGGTGCCAATCCGGCACCCCCTGGGCGGCAATCCACAGCGCCCACAGGGTAGGGCCGAGCAGCAGATAGGAACCAATCGGACGGTTCAGACGGGTCAGGGCCACCCAGTCCTGCCATTGCGGCCAGTGGCGGTTGAGGGCGTCAGTAACAGCAGACATAGGCATTCCGGTGTTCAGAGAAAGTCAGTCAGGGCGCCGGTAAAGGCTTCGGAGACCATCAGAGGCTTATCTCCCAGATAAAATACCGACCGGCGCGACCATTCTAACCCCAGTGCATTGGCTTTGCAGTGGCTGGCCCGCAAGGGCGTACGGCGCAGATTCGGCTGCTGAAATAAAAAGCTGCCTAACGAGCGTTCCCCCAGAGACTGCAGACGTTTGCCGGCCCCGTTCAGGGTGGTGGTTGGTACGGCGGTGCGGGCATACACCAGCGGGGTATCACCGAGCAGCAGGATAACTTCCCGCACCCACACACTGTGCTGACCGTGCAGTTGCAGTTCTGTGCGTTCCAGTGGCGTCGGCCGGCCATGATACTGGGCCAGCAACTGCACCCGGAACTGCCCCGGCCGCAGGGCGCTGAGGCGGGCGGTCAGAGAGCCTGCATCCAGCAACCAGTCACGCCACAGCGGCGGCAGCAACGACGGCAGGCAGCGGTTGCGGCCGGACCAGTCCGGTACCGCAGGATGCAGCAGGGTTGCCAGCTCGGGCATTGGCAGAATTCCGCAACGGGGTGAATGAAACAGGCGCGCAGGATGCGCTAAACGCTGCCGTCAGGCAAGCCGGCGGGTGCATGGCGGCCGCTTTTTGCCCGTAATTGACCGTTGATTTTAACCAGCAGGCTGAGTAGCCTCAGCGCCTTTCTGATACCTGTGTAACAAAGGTTTGTGACCATGAAAAAGTGGCAATGCGTAGTATGTGGCTGGATTTATGACGAAGAACTGGGCGCCCCGGAAGAAGGCATTGCCGCGGGAACCCGTTGGGAAGATGTACCGGCTGATTTTATTTGCCCTGACTGCGGCGTCGGTAAAGACGACTTTGAAATGATCGAAATCTGAACGGACATACTCATGACCGAACATCTTGCTCCCATCGTTGTCATCGGTACCGGTCTGGCCGGTTATAACCTGGTGAAAGAACTGCGCAAGCTGGCGCCGACGCAGCCGGTGCTGATGATTACCGCTGACGATGGCCGTAATTACTCCAAACCCATGCTGTCGACCGGTTTTGGTAAAAACAAAACGGCTGATGAGCTGGCCATGGCCAGTGCCGCCGATATGGCTGAGCAGCTCGGCATTGTGATCCGCACCAATACCCGGGTGACCCACATAGACCCCAAAGCCCATAAGGTCTTTATTGGCGAAGAACCGGTGGCCTACAGCAAGCTGGTACTGGCCTGGGGCGCCGATGTGATTGCGCCAAGAGTGCAGGGCGATGCCCAGGAGCGGATTTTCTCCATCAACGATCTGCAGGATTACAGCCGTTTCCGTACGGCGGCGACAGGCAAAAAGCGGGTGCTGATTATGGGCGCCGGCCTGATCGGTTGTGAGTACGCCAACGATATGAGCGATGGTGGCTTTGCGGTGGATGTGGTCGCTCCGTGCGAGCAGGTGATGCCGTCGCTGCTGCCCAAAGAAGCTGCCGCTGCGGTACAGCGCGGGCTGGAAAGCCTCGGCGTACGCTTTCATTTAGGCCCGCTGGTGAGTCGTATTGAGCGTCACGGCGAGGGCGTCCGCGCCACGCTCAGCAACGGCGAAATGCTTGATGCAGATCTGGTGGTGTCGGCCATCGGCCTGCGGCCACGGCTGGAGCTGGCGGTGAAGGCGGGCTTACAGACTCACCAGGGGGTGGTGGTGAACCGCCTGCTGGAAACCAGCGAGCCGGATATTTATGCGCTGGGTGACTGCGCCGAAGTGGATGGACTGGTGCTGTTGTACGTGCTGCCGTTAATGACCGCCGCCCGTGCCCTGGCGAAAACCCTGGCCGGTGAACCGACCCCGGTCAGCTACGGCGTGATGCCGGTGACGGTGAAAACCCCGGTGGTACCGGTGGTGGTGGCACCACCGGCCGCTGGCAGTGCCGGTCAGTGGCACATCGACGCCGAAGGCAACGATGTGCAGGCTGAATTCCGTGACGAAAGCGGTCAATTGCGCGGTTACGCTTTGACCGGAGCCAGGGTTATGAATAAAGTAGCGCTCAATAAGGCGCTGCCGGCATTGTTGCCCTGAACCTTTTTATAATCCCCGGGACACGGGGGCCTGACAAAACCCAACAAGGATAATTGTCCATGCGTAAACCTGAACTGGCTGCGGCCATCGCGGAAAAAGCGGATCTGAGCAAAGAAAAAGCGGCAGAAGTGATCACTGTCATTACTGACCAGATCGCGAAAGCACTGAGCGAAGGCGACAGCGTTAGCCTGATCGGTTTCGGTACTTTTGAAGTACGTTCACGTGCTGAACGTCAGGGTAAAAACCCGCAGACCGGTGCTGCTATCACCATCGCCGCCGCTAAAGTTCCGGCCTTCAAGCCGGGCAAAGGCCTGAAAGAGGCTGTGCAATAAGCACGGTTGAGCAGCTCACCCGCGACTGGGTGCGCGTGCTGGTGGTGGGCGAGGGACTGTGTCCCTTCGCTCACCCGGTATTATCCCGCCTGCATATCGAGTTATCCGACAGCGCTGATCTGGAACGGGCAACCATGCACTTTATGGATCATCTGCAGCAGGTTGCTGAAGCCGATCCGCAGCAATTACCCACTTCCTTGTTTGTTACCCCCAACGTACTGGATAGCTTTGACCAGTACTGGAACTGGGTGCTGATCTGCGACAACCTGCTGGTACAGCTGGGTTACGAAGGCGTGCTGCAACTGGCGACCTTTCATCCGCAGTATCTGTTTGAAGGTGAAGACGAAGACGACATGAGTCACTTCACCAACCGCTCACCCTACCCCATGCTGCACATTATCCGTGAGGACGATATGGAGCAGGCGCTGGCCAGTGTGCGCTTTCCCGAGCGCATACCAGAACGAAATCGTGAGCATATTAGACGTTTGGGTAAAGAAGGGCTTTTGCAACGGATGCCCGCTCTGGCACAATCGCGCCTCTTTCAGGATGTAACCGGACACCAGGACTCCTGAGAGCATCGTCTAAACCGCTACCACCGAGGCCTTATGCCAATGATCAAGTTCCCCCTGCTGCTGTGGGCGCTCAGCCTGCTGATGAAAAAAGCAGCCCGTAACAACCCCGATTTCCGCAAACAGCTGGAAGGCAAAGATTTTGCGTTTCAGCTGCAGACCGCCGATGGCAAGATCGTACGTCAGTTTGTCGTTGCCAATAACAGCATTCGCAGCAAACGCAAAGCGCACAGCAATCCGGCCTTTACCATCAGCTTTAAAAACGCCGATACTGGGTTGCGGATTCTGACCTCGAAAGACAAAAACGCCTTTATGCGGGCCATTCAGGATAAAGACATCGCTATCAGCGGTGACCTGTCCCTGGTGATGTGGTTCCAGAGTGTCAGTAAGTACCTGAAACCTTCCAAAAAGAAATAAGCCAGTACCGTCCTGCCGGGCTGGCTGACAGGACGTTGTTATGACGCTGACGCGCCAGATTCTGATCGCCATGCTGGCTGCCCTGTTGCTGGGCAGCCTGACCCGTACCCTGCTGCAATTACCCGGTTTGCCGGACGCACTGCACTGGCTGCTGAACGACCTGCTCAGCACCGGCCTGATTGAAGTGGGCGGGCAGATTTTCCTCGCCAGTCTGAAGTTGCTGGTGGTGCCGCTGGTGCTGGTGTCGCTGATTTGCGGCGTCAGCCAGCTGCAGGATCAGAGCGCTTTAGGCCGTATGGGCCTGAAAACCCTGTTGCTGTATCTGGCCACCACGGCGCTGGCCATCAGCCTGGCGCTGCTGCTGGCCACCGTCCTGCAACCGGGCAGCGGCGTGAACCTGGATACCCCGGCCAGCTACAGTCCGCCACCGGTCACACCCTTGCTGGAGGTGCTGATCGGCATTTTCCCCACCAATCCGGTGGCGGCCATGAGCGCCGGCAATATGTTGCAGATTATCGTCTTTGCCCTGCTGATTGGTCTGGCCATTGGCCGCAGCGGTGACGCCGGCCAGCGGCTGGCGGCGCATTTCCGTGATTGGGATGCGGTGCTGATGACGCTGGTGTCGTTGCTGATGAAGGTCGCTCCGTACGGGGTGTTCTGCCTGCTGTTTAATTTGTTTGCCCGTCAGGGGTTGGGTACGGTGGGTGATCTGCTGCTGTACATGCTGACGGTTACGGCGGCACTGCTGGTGCAGGCTGTGGTGGTGTATCCGCTGTTATTAAAAGCCTTCACCCGTCTGTCGCCCTGGCCCTTTCTGCGCAAAATGCGCGCGGTACAGATGTTTGCCTTCAGTACCGCCACCAGCAGTGCCACCATCCCGGTCAACCTGCGTAATGCCGAGCAACGGCTGGGGGTGGATAACCGCGTGGCGTCCTTTGTCATTCCGCTCGGCGCCACCATCAATATGGATGGCACCGCCATTATGCAGGGCGTGGCCACCGCCTTTATTGCCCAGGCGTTCGGACTGGATTTAACCTTTACCGACTATCTGCTGGTGATTCTGACCGCTACCCTGGCGTCCATCGGTACCGCCGGGGTGCCCGGGGTCGGTTTGGTTACCCTGGCGATGGTATTGCAGCAGGTTGGCTTGCCTCCGGAGGGCATCGCCCTGATCATAGGCGTCGATCGCTTGCTGGATATGCTGCGCACCGCCGTCAACGTCACCGGGGATGCCCTGGTGAGTGTGATCGTTGGCCGCAGCGAACAAGCACTGAACGAACCCCTTTATTCTGATCTGAAAGCCGGAGAATCTGACGCATGACCCTGCGCCCTTATTGGCTGTTGCTGGCGCTTAGCCTGTGTTTACCTTCATTGGCCGTGGCAATCGAAACGGCTGCTGTTTTGTCTGAAGAGGCTGCCACCGGGCAACCGGATGCCGAACAGGTACGCCGGCAGGAACAGCTGCTGGGCATTATTGAAATGAGCGGCCTGACCGGGCTGGGCATTCAGGCTCGTCATGTTGCCCAGCAGATTCTCAACGATACCAACGCGCCCCTGGGGCAGCAGTATGACGTGGTCGACCGCATTGCCCCGCTGTGGGCACCGGAACCGCTGCAGCACCGCCTGAGCCAGCTGTTGCAGGGCTACGATGAGGCGCAACGCCAGCAATTGCTGAGCGCATTAAACAGCCGGGTGCTATCG
>JAEWQT010000143.1 GCA_023399105.1 Pseudomonadota bacterium
ACACACCCGCACCTTTCTGCTGCAGCCACTGACCGGCCGCACCCACCAGCTGCGCGTCGCCATGAAAAGCTTAGGCAGCCCCATCGACGGCGATGCACGGTATGGCGGCATGGTGGCAGACCGAACCTATCTGCACGCAGTGGCGCTGTGCTGGGACGATCAGCAACCTGATGGCAGCGTGCAGCGCATGGAACTGACCTGCTCTCCCGCCAGTGGCAACTGGGTCAGCACCGCCGCGGACTGGGAAAAACCCTGGTTATTATTCTGAACCCTCATCATCTGCTCCTATACTGAAGTTCGCACCTGCGCAGGTGGGTTGCATTCGGAATATTAGTATATTCTAATACAGGCATACTTTAGCCGGCCGGGCCCAGTTCCCAGGCTGACACTGAGCTTCAGAGAGGAACTTTGCATGCCCATTCCACTGCTCCGCACACTGCCGAAAACCCTGTTACTGACCGTCAGCGCCAGCCTGTTGATTAACCCGCTGCAGGCGCTGGAGCAGCAAACCATTCAGCCCGCCAGCATTCCCCGCTACGTCGATCTGGAAGCCACGCTGGAAGCGGTGAATCAAAGTACCGTATCGGCGCAGACCAGCGGAGCTATTAAGGCCGTGCATTTTGATGTGAATGATCAGGTCGAAGCCGGTGCCCTGCTGATTGAAATTGATGACACCCAACAACAGGCCCAGCTGCAGCAAGCGCGCGCCAACCTGGCTCAGGCTCAGGCCCAGAATGAAGACGCCCAGGTCTTGCTGCAACGTAACACCCGCCTGTACGAACAGCGCACCCTGTCCAAGGGCGAATTCGACAGCTCCAATGCCCGCGCCAAAAGTGCCGCCGCAGCGGTCAAAGCGGCCGAAGCGGCGCTGAAACAAGCACAGGAACAACTGGCCTACACCAAGGTAAAAGCCCCTTACGGTGGTATTGTGCGCGCCCGTCATGTGCAAATGGGCGAACTGGTCAGCCCCGGCCAGCCGCTGATGACCGGGCTGGCGCTGGAACCGCTGCGCGCGGTGGCCGATCTGCCGCAACAGGTTGCCCGCCAGTATCAGTCCGCCGACCAGATCAGTATTCAGCTGCAGAACAGCCAGCTGCAACCGACCGAAGTGGTGCTGTTTCCGTTCGCCGATGAACGTCATCACAGCGTGCGTCTGCGCGCCGAATTGCCGGCCGGCAGCCTGGATGGTGAGAAACGTTTATTCCCCGGCCAATGGGCCAAAATCCGCGTCCTTACCGGTGAACGCAACGGCATACTGGTGCCCACCGCCGCCATTCTGCAGCGTGCCGAGCTGAACTCTGTGTACGTCATACACAACGGCGAACCGCGTTTGCGTCAGGTACGCACCGGTGAACGCTTCGATGGCCAGACCGAAATCCTGGCCGGCTTGCAGGCCGGTGATGTGATTGTGACCGACGCACTGGCGCAACTGGCCGCCATCAGCCGCAAGGAGCAATGATTATGGCGCTGGGCATTTCCGGAAAAACCGCACAGGCCTTCCAGAACTCGGCCATTACCCCGCTGCTGGCACTGGTCGGCTTACTGCTGGGTTTCTTTGCCATTATGGTGACGCCGAAGGAAGAAGAGCCGCAGATTGATGTGACCTTTGCCAACGTCTTTATCGGCTTTCCCGGCGCCAGTGTGCGCCAGGTCGAACAGCTGGTGTCCATCCCCGCCCAGCAGGTGCTGGCCGAAATCAAAGGCGTGGACGATATTTTCTCCATCAGCATGCCCGGCCAGTCGGTGCTGACCGTGGCCTTTGAAGTGGGCATTCCGCGCGAAGAAGCCATTCTGAATCTGTACAACCAGATCCACAGCCACAACGACTGGTTTCCGCAGAACTTAGGCGTGATGGCGCCGGTGGTGAAACCCATGGGCATCGACGATGTGCCCATTATGGCCATCACCCTGTCCTCACAACGCCCGGATATCAGCGCCGCCGACCTGACCCAGGTCGCCAATGCACTGGAAACTGAACTCAAGCGCATTCCCGGCACCCGCGATATCTACACCATCGGTGCGCAACAAGCCGTGCTGGAAGTCCGCCTCGATCCGGCCCGCATGAACGGCCATGGTCTGGCCTTTGACGATGTCCGCAATGCATTGCTCAGCGCCAACGCCGGTGGTTATCTGCAGCCGCTGGTACAGGACAACAGCGTGATTCAGATTCAGGCCGGTAACTTTCTGCAAACCCCGGCTGAAGCGGGTCAGCTGGTTGTCGGCCGTCACAGTGGCGGTATTGTTTACCTGACCGATGTCGCCGATATCCGCCTGCAGGCCGATACCCCGGAACAGTCCGTCTACACCCGTGCACTGGGTCAGGATGCCTCACTGCCGGCCGTCACACTGGCCATTGCCAAACAACCGGGTATGAACGCCATTGATATCACCAGTGCCATCGGCGAACGGCTGGAACTGCTGAAAAACCGCCTGTTACCGGCCGATGTTGATGCTGAAATTACCCGCGATTACGGCATTACCGCCAAACAGAAATCTGACCAGTTAATTGCCAAGCTGCTGTTTGCCACCGCCGCCGTGGTGGTGCTGGTGCTGGCCACCATGAGCTGGCGCGAAGCCATCATCGTGGGTGCCGCCATTATCATTACTCTGGCCATCACCCTGTTTGCCAGCTGGGCCTGGGGCTTTACCCTTAACCGCGTGTCGCTGTTCGCGCTGATTTTCTCCATCGGCATTCTGGTCGAAGACGCCATTGTGGTGGTGGAAAACATCCACCGACACATGCACCTGGGTAAGAAAAAACTGCTGGATATTATTCCGGTCGCGGTCGACGAAGTGGGTGGCCCGACCATTCTGGCCACCTTCACCGTGATTGCCGCGCTGATGCCCATGGCCTTTGTAACCGGCCTGATGGGCCCCTATATGAGCCCCATTCCGATCAACGCCTCCACCGGCATGCTGATTTCCCTGGTGGTGGCTTTCGTGGTTACCCCCTGGCTGTCGTACAAACTGCTGCACCGCCAGAACGATGCGCTGCAGCATGGCGAACACAGCGGCGAAGAAAACCCGCAACAGGGCAAGTTGTACGACTTCTTTAACCGCCTGATGCGCCCCTTTATTGAAGGGGCTCAGGCCGGTAAAAAACGTGTGCTGCTGTTTGCCGGCGTCACCGGTTTAATCGTGCTGGCCGTCGCCTTGCCGGTGTTCCAACTGGTGGTGCTGAAAATGCTGCCGTTCGACAACAAATCGGAATTCCAGATCATTGTCGATATGCCGGAAGGCACGCCGGTAGAGCAAACCCTGACCGTGCTGGAAGCGCTGTCCGACGAGTTAATGAAGGTGCCGGAAATCAAAGACGTACAGCTGTACGCCGGTACTGCGGCCCCCATCAACTTCAACGGCCTGGTGCGCCAGTATTACCTGCGTAATCTGCCGCATCAGGGCGATATTCAGGTCAATCTGGTGGACAAATCCGAGCGTAAACGCCAGAGCCATGCCATCGCCCTGTCGGTGCGTGAGCCGCTGCAGGCCATTGGCCGCGCGATGAATGCCAACGTCAAAGTGGTGGAAGTACCGCCCGGCCCGCCGGTGATGGCGCCCATTGTGGCGGAAGTGTATGGCCCGGATTACGAGCGCCAGATTGCCGCCGCCAAACAACTGCGCACGCTGTTTGAACGCACCCCGGACATTGTCGATGTCGATGACTATGTCGAAGGCAATCAGGAAAAATGGCTGATCGATATCGACCGCCAGCGTGCCTCTATGCTGGGCGTGGCGCAGGCCAGCATTGTGCAGGCCATTAACACCGCGCTGGGTGGCGAAGACGTCAGCTATCTGCACACCGGCAATAACAAATACCCGCTGCCCATTCGCCTCGAACTGCCGGAAGGCCAGAAAACCGGCTTACAGCAGGTACTGGCCATGAAAGTACGGGCCGCCGATGGCCAGCTGATTGCGCTGGGTGATCTGGTGCGGGTACGTACCACCAGCGCCGAGAAAAACATCTACCACAAGAACCTGCAGCCGGTGGTGTTTGTTACCGCTGATATGGCCGGTGACCTCGACAGCCCGCTGTATGGCCTGTTCAGCATGGCCTTTGGCATGGAAGACGCCGGTATGCCCTGGACCCAGATGCTGATTCAGCAACCGCCGCTGACCGACGATATTGTGATGAAGTGGGATGGCGAATGGCAGATTACTTACGAAACCTTCCGCGACATGGGCATCGCCTATGGCGTGGGCATGATTCTGATTTATCTGCTGGTGGTTGGTCAGTTCCGCTCCTACCTGGTGCCGCTGATTATTATGGCGCCGATTCCGCTGACCATCATCGGCGTGATGCCGGGCCATGCCTTGTTTGGGGCGCAATTCACCGCCACCTCCATGATCGGCATGATCGCGCTGGCCGGTATTATTGTGCGTAACTCGATTCTGCTGGTGGACTTTATCAACCAGAAATCCGCCGAAGGCATGCGCTTTGCCGATGCCGTGATTGTGGCGGCAGCGGTGCGTTCACGCCCCATTGTGCTGACCGCCGTGGCGGCCATGATCGGTGCGTTCTTTATTCTGGACGACCCGATCTTCAACGGCCTGGCCATTGCGCTGATTTTCGGCATCCTGGTCTCTACCCTGCTGACTCTGGTGATCATTCCGCTGCTGTATTTTGCGGCGTTCCATAAACAACACCCCTGAGTCTGCGCCAGACGCCCGCCCCGGTAACGCCGCGGCGGGCTTTTTTATGCCCGGCCACACGGCGTTTACCCGCCCGGCAGCCATTTTTAACGTGGCAGACACAGAGCTTCTGCTAGACTGCTGACA
>JAEWQT010000174.1 GCA_023399105.1 Pseudomonadota bacterium
GCGTCCTGCTCCAGCGCCGGAAAGGGGCTGTTCACAAACAAAATGGTGCCGGGAATATCCAGCCGGCGGGTAGAGCCAAAGGCGATGGTGGTGTTCAGTTTTTTTGCCGCCCGGTACACCCAGGTGCGCTCAGCGCGGTTGAAGGGCATTTCTTCGCGGTCCATGGCAAAAAAATACTGGCGGAAAAATTCACCCAGATGTTCCAGCGAATAGCGAAAGCGCCCCAGCACCGGAAAATTACGCCGCACGGTATGGCGGGTTTGCCGCACATCCACCCGGTACGCCACCACCACCCACAGCAGCAACCCCAGGAATACCAGCGCCAGTAACCCCAGCACAATATTGATGCCGTAAGCGGCAATCACAAACACCTGATCAACCATAACCACTCTCTGCCTGATAACAACGAATGCACAGAGGGTAAACGAGGCGGCAGATAGCAGCCAGCACAGTGGCCGGATTAATGTTATTCCAGTGTTTTTTACTGACTCAGCGCAACCGACTTCACCTGCGCCCATACATCCATGCCCGGCTGCAGTTGCAGCTGGGCTGCTGAACGATGGGTGAGTTGCGCCAGCAATATCTGCCCACCGTTCAGCTGTAACTGCACCCGACAGGCGCTGCCGGTATCGGTGAGTAACTGAATGCGGGCCGGCACAATATTGAGAATACTGCTGTCGGTCGCACGGCTGAGACTGATACTGACGTCGCGGGCCAATACGCGCAGGCGACAGTGGTCACCCTGCTGCACACCCACTGCCGGCAACCAGATGGAAACTCCGCCTGCCAGCCGCAGTTCCGCCAGGCCATCACTCGCCAGCTGCACAATCTGGCCGTCTAGCATGGCGCTGGTCTCATCGCCCAGGTTCAGCACGGGCAGCACCTCCGCCAAAGCCCCCTGCGCCTGCAAGCGCCCGTTATCCAGCACCAGCAGCTGATCGGCCAGTGCGATGACTTCATCCAGGGCATGGCTGACATACAGCAAACAGCCCTGATACACCTCCCGGATACGGCGCAGATAGGGCAAAACCTCCTGCTTTCGGCGGGTATCCAGTGCCGATAACGGCTCGTCCAGCATCAGCAAGGATGGGTTAATAATCAGGGCCCGCGCCAAGGCGACCCGCTGCCGCTCGCCGCCCGACAGCGCCTGTACCGAACGCTTCAGTAACGGCAAGACGTCCAGCAGGGCTAATACGTCATGGCATTGCTGGGCATTCATGGGCGTTAAGCCGCGCCGCGCCGCCCGCTTCAGACCGTAATCCAGATTGTCCTGCACGGTTAAATGTGAGAGCAGCCCAGCATCCTGAAACACCATGGCCAGCGGCCGGCGCTCCGGTGGCACGAAGGTGCTCTGATCACTCCAGACCTGATCGCCGAACTGCACCATTCCCATATGATGCAGGCCGGCAATGCTGCGTAATAAGGTGCTTTTGCCACACCCGGACGGCCCGAAAATAGCCGTCACCCCCGTCGCCGGTACGCGGGTTTGCAGCTGCAGGTGAAAATCGCCTAAATGACCATCGAGCTGAATCTGTAAGTACTGACTCATCGGCGCCCCACCGAGAAATTAAGCCGGCTATGACGATTCAGACTGTACATCAGCAACAGCACCACAAAGGAAAAAGTCAGCATCAGCAGCGATAACCGGTGCGCACTGGCGTAATCCAACGCCTCCACATGGTTGTAAATCTGCACCGCAATCAGGCGAGTTTCGCCGGGAATATTGCCGCCCATCATAAGCACCACACCGAACTCACCGATGGTATGCGCAAAGCCCAATACCGCAGCGGTTAAGATGCCCGGCTTAGCCTGCGGCAACACCACGGTAAAAAAGCGGTCCAGCGGCCCGGCGCCGAGTGTGGCAGCGGCTTCCAGTGGGCGCTCGCCCATGGCCTCGATGGCGTTCTGAATGGGTTGCACCACAAAGGGCAGCGAATACAGCAGTGACGCCACTACCAAGCCGGAAAAGGTAAAGGGTAATAAGCCGATGCCTAACGTTTGAGTGACCGCCCCGATCGGCCCGTTCGGGCCCATGGCGAGTAATAAATAAAAACCAAGAACAGTCGGCGGCAGCACCAGCGGCAATGCCACCAGCGCCGACACCGGGCCACGAAAAACAGAACGCGTGCGCGCCAGCCACCAGGCCAGCGGCGTGCCCAGCAGCAACAATAACAGCGTCACCAATGCCGCCAGCCTCAGCGTTAAGCCAATGGCTTGCCAGTCATCGGCGCTTAGTAGCCAATCCAAATAAATATTCCTTTATACAAAGCCGTAACCAAAGCGCTGCATAATGGCTTGCGCTTGCGGCTGCTGCAAATACCGCAGAAAGGCCTGCGCCGCCGGATTCTGTGCGCCTTTTTTCAGCAAGACCGCATCCTGATGAATTGGCTGATACAATGCCTGCGGCACGACCCAGCCACTGCCGCGCACGATCTGGCCGTTTTCCATCACCTGCGACAAGGCCACAAACCCCAGCGGCGCATTACCGGTGGCGACAAATTGCCAGGTCTGGGAAATATTCTCCCCCATCACCCATTGGCGGCGCGTAGATTCCAGCAAGTTCAAAGAACTGAGCGTTTGCTGCGCGGCCACACCGTAAGGGGCCAGACGCGGGTCGGCCAGCGCCAGTCTGGCGGAATAGTTTTGTGTTAATTGCTGATGCGGATCAACGCCGTCCTGCACAGTCCACAACACCAGTTTGCCCACAGCGTACGTAAAACGACTGGCAGCAACGGCCTGCCCCTGCGCGACCAATAATTCAGGCTTGGCCTGATCAGCCGATAAGAAAATCTCAAAAGGAGCACCCTGCACAATCTGGGCGGTCAGTTTGCCGGAAGCGCCAAAGGCCAGCCGCACCCGCTGCCCGGTCTGCTGTTCAAAGGCGGCAGCAATGGCCTGCGCCGGCGCGGTAAAATTAGACGCCACCGCCACCAGCACATCGGCACGTACGGGTAACGCCAGCAGTAACAACAAAGACAGATTAATAAGAGGAAATTTCATGCACAGGCTCCGGATCAGTGCCGGACAATAGCATGAAAGAACAGACAGAATCAGCGCCACTGAAGGCGCTGGAAATACCCCATTGGGGTTAGATTGCCGGGTTGGATTTGAGAATCAGGCCGTGGGAGTAATGTTGCGTACCGTACGGGCCGTGAAGTAAGCAAAACCGCCTTCAACATCGCCCACTTCCACCCGCACCGGAGACAACGGTGAACTTTTCAGCGAGGCAATATAAACCCCGTGACTGGCGACCAGGTTTTTATCCACATCGCAGAATTGCGGCTGAGTAAAGGCAAAGGTTTTGCGCTCACAACCCCGTTCCAGCGTCATAATCAGCTGCGCATCGGCCAGTTCACTGGCGCGGCTGTAATTAACGTAGCTGACCTCATAGCCCTGGTCGAACTCGTAAAGGTATTGGTCAAGGGTCTGGCGACTGGTGCTCATGAATAGGCAAACCTGTGTGCAAATGGCCTGAATAGGGATAGGTGTAGACCGGGAATAAGACGAGCGCAACAAGCAATAACAGAATGCTACACATAAGGCAGCAATGTCATTTTTCAGTCAGAAATGCCAACGACTGAAGCCCCTGAAAAATCAG
>JAEWQT010000241.1 GCA_023399105.1 Pseudomonadota bacterium
CTGGAGCACATGATCGACTGCTCCATCATGCTCGAAGGCGATGGCGACAGCCGCTTCCGCACCCTGCGCGGCATTAAGAACCGTTTCGGCGCCATTAACGAGCTGGGGGTGTTTGCCATGCTGGAAAGTGGCCTGAAGGAAGTCAAAAACCCCAGCTCCATTTTCTTAAGCCGCAGCGACGAGCCGGCCGCCGGCAGCGTGGTGAGGGTGATCTGGGAAGGGACACGACCCTTGTTGGTGGAAATTCAGGCGCTGGTCGACGACAGCCATTTCGGCCATCCCAAGCGCGTGGCCGTGGGTCTGGATCAGAACCGCATGAATTTATTGCTGGCCGCTCTGCATCGTCATGGTGGCATCATGCTGGGCGATCAGGATGTGTACATCAACGTGGTCGGCGGCGTGAAGGTGAATGAAACCGCCGCCGATCTGGCGCTGTTGCTGGCGGCCCTGTCGAGTTTCCGCAATCAGGCGTTGCCGCAGGATTTAATCGTATTCGGCGAGGTAGGTTTGTCTGGCGAAATCCGGCCGGTGCCGTCGGGTCAGGAACGTATCCGCGAGGCCGCCAAGCACGGTTTTACCCGCGCCATCGTTCCCAAAGCCAATGCCCCGCGGCAGCCGCTGCCGTGCATGACGGTCATCGCGGTGGAAACCCTGCAGCAGGCGCTGGCGCAGCTGTAATCAGGGCTGTTCCGGTGCTTTTTCCACCGCCGGATGATTGCTTTGCTGCACAATGTCCTTGGCCAGGTGGCTGTTCAGGGTGCCGTCCTGTAAATCGGTACGGCGGTGAAACGCCGCTTTGGCAATCATATAGGCCGACACCGGCGCGGTAATAAACAGAAACAGGCTGATCACCAGTTCCTGAATACTGAAACCTTCACCGCGCAACGCATGCAGCCCCATGGAGGCCACCAAAATACAGCCAATCCCCAGCGTGGTGGCCTTAGTCGGTGCGTGCAGGCGGGTATAAAAATCCGGCAGTTTCACCATACCCAGCGCACCGATCACAATAAACACACCGCCCACCAGCAATAACACCGATGCAATCAATTCAAGCCAGAACATCGTCAGCCTCCGTTTTATTCAATGATGTCGCCACGCAACAGATACTTGGCCAGTGCCGCGGTGCTGACAAAGCCCAGCATGGCGATCAACAACGCCGCCTCAAAATACATATCAGTGGCGAAGTACAGACCCAGCAGAACGATCAGCGCGATGCTGTTGATGTACATAGTGTCGAGCGCCAGTATGCGGTCAGCCGTGGAGGGCCCCATCAGCAGACGCACACCGTTCAGAACCAGTGCAATCCCGACCAGCAACGACACAACCGGTAAGACGACATTCAGCATCCGAAAATCTCCTTCAGAGGCGCTTCGTAACGGTTTTTGATGGTGTTCACCAGCGCCTGCTCATCATCGACATGCAGAGCGTGGATATACAGCCATTTCAGGTCTTCCGAGAAATCCACACTGACGGTACCGGGGGTCAGCGAAATCGTACTGGCCAGAACGGCCAGCGGGAATTCGCCGGTCAGATCCAGCGGCAGAGCTATCAAACCGGGTTTCAGATGCTTATTGGAGCGCAGGATCCGATAGGCCACCTCAAAGTTGGAGACCACAATATCCCACAGCACTTTGAGCAGATAACGGAACGCCAGCCCCGGCTTTTTCACGCGTGGATGCGGATTACTCAGACGCGCCGCCAGCCAGGGAATCATCAGGCCCAACAGTAAACCCAGCACCAGATGGCCGGCGGTAAAATCGTTCAGCAACAGCCACACCCCGGTCAGAATCAAGGTGTGCAGCGGCATCGGCAGCAGTTTATTCAGCATAATGTCCTCCTGCCGGAGCCAGCAGTTGTTGCAGATCCAGACCATTCAGCATATCCAGCGCCGCCTGCTGCATAAAACTGGTCAGCCAGCCGGCCCAGATCACCAGCGCGGCCAGCGCCAGCACCAGAATCCAGACCGCCAGTTGCTGGGCCGGCTGCACCCGTACCGGCTCGTCGTTATCGCCACGGATACGCCAGAACAGCGAACTGCCGGCCCGTGAAAGCATCAGCAACGCTGCCAGACTGCCCAGCAATATCGGCGGCCAGATCCAGCCGGCTGAATCCGGTAAAGCTGCTTTCAGCATCAGCGCCTTACCAATAAAACCAGACAGTGGTGGCATGCCAATCAGCGCCAGCGCCGCAATGAAAAACAAGCCGCCAAGCAATACCGGCTGAGTCACCGGTCGCGCCTGCACAAAGCGGTCTTCGGCTTTACCGCGCTGGGAAATGATCAGCCCGGCCAGCAGGAACATCAGTGCCGCCGCCAGCGTGCTGTGGATCAGGTAATACAAGCCAGCCGCCGTGGATTCCACGGTATTCACCGCCACCATCAGCAACAGACTGCCGACCGATACGATCACCAGATTGGCGGTCAGTGTGCGCAGGGTCTGGCTGGCCAGTACCGCGACAATGCCCACCAGCACCGTCAGCCAGGCCAGCGGCCAGATCCAGGGCTGAGCAATATTGGCCAGCTCCCCGGCGCCCTCACCAAAAATACTGTTATGAACCCGCCACAGACTGTAGATGCCCACCTTGGTCATAATGGCAAACAAGGCCGCCACCGGTGCCGGTGCCGCCGCATAGGCGCGCGGCAACCAGAAATGCAGTGGCAGCATGGCCGACTTCAGCCCGAACACCACCAGCAACAGCATGGCGCCAGCCTTGGCCAGCTGCACATTGTCCGCCGGCAACTGCGCCGCTTTTTGCTGCAGATCGGCCATATTCAGCGTACCGAAGGTGCCGTAGATAATGCCCAGCGCAAACAGAAACAACGCCGAACCGGCCAGGTTCAGAATGACGTAATGCACATTGGCCTGGGTTTTCTGCTTACCACCGCCATGAATCAACAGCGCATAAGACGCGATCAGCAAAATCTCAAAGAATACGAACAGGTTAAAAATATCGCCGGTCAGGAACGAGCCCTGAATGCCCAGCACCTGAAACATCAGCAACGGGTGTAAAAAACGCCCTTTCTGATCTTCACCGGCGCTGCTGAATACCTGCACGCTCAACAGCAATAAGGACGTCAGCACCAGCAACAGCGCGGCCATACGGTCTGCCACCAGTACAATACCGAACGGGGGATGCCATTCGCCCACTGCATAGACCAGCGTGCCCCGGGCATCAACCTGCCACAGCAACAACAGCGCCGCCGCCAGTGCCGCCAGAGCAATGGCACTGCCCGCCCAGCGCTGCGCGCGGTCGGAATCAGCCAGCGGTGGCAGTAACAATAAAATACCGCCCAACAGAGGTATCAGCAGCGGCAATACCGGTAAATGCTGCAAAATCATTTCGGCTCCTTGCGCGACTTGGTATTCCGCAACTCGGTACGGGTAGAACTTTTACGGCTGGATTTGCGTTCGCCCTGATCATCGGCACCGCTTTCCCGGGCCTGCGGCATGGTGCGGCCATCCACCTGATCATTACCCAGATCCGAACGCGCACGCATCGCCAGAATCAGCACAAAAGCCGTCATCGCAAATCCAATTACAATGGCGGTGAGCACCAGCGCCTGCGGCAACGGATCAGCGTACACCGTGCTCTGACCAACAATGGCGGCACCGTTCACGGTCAGACGACCACTGCCGAATAAAAATAAATTCACGGCGTACGACAACAGCGTCAGCCCCACAATCACCGGGAAGGTTTGTCCGCGCAGCATCAGATAAATACCGGCCGTGGTGAGCACACCCACGCCGAGCGCAAAGGTAAATTCCATTATTGATCTCCCGCCCGCAGACGCTCAGTAGTCGTCAGCTTGCCTAAATTCGCCAGAATCAGCAGGGTGGCGCCGATCACGGTCAGATACACACCCAAATCAAAAATCATGGCACTGGCCAGCTCAAACTCACCCACCACCGGTAAGTGGAAATAATCGAACCAGGTGGTGAGGAAATTACGGCCGAACAACCAGCTGCCCAGACCGGACAGCGTGGCAATCAACAAACCACTGCCGATCAGGCCCTGATAATTAATTGGCATCCGCTCTTTCATCCACACCACCCCATGCGCCACATATTGCTGAATTAACGCAATGGCCGTAATCAGGCCGGCGATAAAGCCACCACCGGGCATATTGTGCCCGCGCAGGAAAATAAAGGCCGATACCAGCAACGCCAGCGGTAATAAACTTTGCGACACCAGCGCCAGCAAAATCGGATGACGGTCTTTGGCCCATTTACGGCCCTTGCTGTCGCTGTGCGGCATATACACCCGCATACGCGCCAGCAGTTTGAAAATACCCAGTGCAGCAATCCCCAGTACGGTAATTTCGCCCAGGGTATCGAAACCGCGGAAATCGACCAGAATCACGTTCACCACGTTGGTACCACCGCCGCCGGGCTTACTGTTTTCCAGAAAATAACCGGAAATGCTGTCCAGCGGCCGGGTCAGCAGTGCGTAACAGATGGTGCCGATGACACTGCCAAACAAGGCGGCAATGCTGAAATCGCGCACAATGACGGTAAAAGAGCTGTCGATGACCGGGCTTTTCTGCGGCAGAAAAAACAGCGCCAGCAGGAACAGCAGAATGGTGACCACTTCCACCGACAGCTGGGTTAACGCCAGATCCGGCGCCGAGAAATAGGCAAAGGCGATGGAGACAATCAGGCCCACCACCGACAACGCAATCAGGGCGACCAGGCGGCGATGACTCCACCACAGGGTCACGAAGGTGGCGGCAATCATCAGCGCGGCACAGAAGCCCACCACCCAGTTCACCGGCAGTTGCGGATGGGTACCGACTGTATCCAGCAGATGGAACAGCGGTGCCGCACTGACGGCCAGTGCCAACACAATCAGCAGCAGCATATAGCGCTGCAACGAACCGTTATCGAGCGCATTGTTCAGCACCGCCGCCCAACCCTGCACACGCTGCACCGCCCCTTCAAAGACCAGCTTGGCATCGCGTTCGGCAAACTGACTCTGGAAATAAAACAGATGCCGGCGGTTCGCATACAGGGCCAGGCCGCCCACCACCGCCAGACCGCTCATCAGCAGCGGCACATTAAAGCCATGCCAGACCGCCAGGCTGTAATAGGGCAACTCAGTCTGCAGCACGGCCACCGACGCCGCCGCCAGTAAATCCCCCACCATAAATTGCGGGAAAATACCGACCAGCAGACAGAGCACCACCAGCACCTCCACCGGTACCCGCATATAGCGCGGTGGTTCGTGCGGAGTTTTCGGCAAATCAATGGGTTCGCCATTAAAGAACACATCGTGCATAAAGCGCAGCGAGTAAGCCACCGCCAGTGCGCCACCGGCAGTCGCCAACAGGGGAATCCACCAGGACAGTGCTCCCAGGGTTTCCTGATGCAGGGTTTCGGCGAACAGCATTTCCTTCGACAGGAAGCCGTTCAGCAACGGCACCCCCGCCATCGAAGCCGCCGCCGTCATCGCCAGCGTGGCGGTATAGGGCATGTATTTCCACAGACCATTCAGCTTGCGCATATCACGGGTGCCGGATTCGTGGTCGATGATACCGGCCGCCATAAACAGCGATGCTTTAAATACTGCATGGTTAATGATGTGAAACACCGCCGCCACCGCTGCCAGCGGTGAGCCCAGGCCCAGCAGCAGGGTAATCAGGCCCAGATGGGATACCGTCGAATAAGCCAGCAGACCTTTTAAATCGTGCTTGAACAGCGCCGTATAGGCGCCCAGCAACATGGTCGCCATACCGGTCAGGGACACCGCCACAAACCAGGCTTCGGTGCCCGACAGCGCCGGATGAAAACGCGCCAGCAAAAACACCCCGGCTTTCACCATGGTGGCAGAGTGCAGATAGGCAGATACCGGCGTTGGCGCCGCCATCGCGTGGGGCAACCAGAACTGAAACGGGAACTGCGCCGACTTGGTAAAAGCCCCCAGCAAAAACAGCGTCAGAATGGCCGGGTAGTATTCACTGGCACGCAGCACATCGCCCATGCCCAGTACTTCACGCAATTCATAGGTACCGGTAACCTGCGCGATCAGCAATAAAGCACCCAGTAATGCGAGACCACCGGCACCGGTCACCGCCAGTGCCATACGCGCGCCTTTACGGGCTTCACTTTTGTGCGACCAAAAACTGATCAGCAGGAAGGAGCTGATGCTGGTTAATTCCCAGAATAGCCACAGCTGCAATAAATTGGACGACAGCACCACGCCCAGCATGGCCGACATGAAGAACAGTAAATAGGCGTAAAACACCGCCATATTATCCTGCGCCGACAGGTAATAACGGGCGTACAGAATAATTAACAGACCAATACCCAGAATCAGCAGACTGAATAAAAACGCCAGACCATCGAGATGCAAAGAAACATTCAGCCCCAGCACCGGCACCCACTGAGCGGCATACACCGGCACCTCACCACTGAACACCTGCGGCGCCGCTTGCAGCAGCAAACCCAGCGCCACCGCCGGCAACAGTGCCGCACTCCAGGCAATGGTTGTGCGCCCACTGCGCCCGGCCAATAACGGCAGCAGAATACCCAGCATGGGCAACAACAAAATCCATAACACAGTCATACCGACGGGTGCCCCTTGATGATCAGAATTAATTATATGGACGGCAGAAAAGATAGCATGAAAGCATAAAACAGCGGCAGATTATGACTAATCAGGCCGCAAAGAAATGTAAGAGGATGCTTGGACGGGAGAAGATCTGGTTGAGGGTTGAGGGTTGAGGGTTTGGTGTGCCCCGTTAATAACCACCGGGCACGCAGAACCCTCAACGCCGCCCCCGGAACCCGTTAACCCATTCGCGGCTCGACCACCACCTCACTCAGGCAGGAGTTGGCAATAAAGCAGTGCTGATGGGC
>JAEWQT010000245.1 GCA_023399105.1 Pseudomonadota bacterium
AAAATATTGTCGTGCGGCGCATCCCGGTGTTGCTGCAGCAGGCTGAAGTGCCGCAGCTGATTACCGATATGCTCGGTGACCTGCTCGAGCACGGCACCTCTGACCGCATTCTGGCGCACCGTAATGAATTGCTTGGCACCATGGCCTGCCACGGTTCGGTGCGCGCCAACCGCCGTCTGAGCATTCCGGAAATGAACGCCTTGCTGCGCGATATGGAAGCCACGGAGCGCAGCGGTCAGTGTAATCATGGCCGTCCGACCTGGACCCAGCTGAGCATGGCCGAGCTCGATAAACTCTTTCTGCGGGGACGCTGATGACCACGCCAACCGGCCTGCCGCCGGCGATCTTTTTAATGGGCCCGACCGCATCGGGTAAAACCGCGCTGGCGCTGGAATTGGTTAAGCGCTATCCGTGCGAAATTATCAGCGTCGATTCGGCGCTGATTTACAAAGGCATGGATATCGGCACGGCCAAGCCCGATGCAGAAATGCTGCAACAAGCCCCGCACCGGCTGATTGATTTGATCGATCCGGCCGAAAGCTATTCGGCGGCGCATTTCCGCACCGATGCCTTACGTGGGATGGCCGACATTACCGCCGCCGGTAAAGTGCCGCTGCTGGTGGGCGGCACCATGATGTATTTCAAATTTCTGCGTGACGGTGCGGCCGATTTACCCCAGGCCGATGAAGCCATTCGTGAGCAGCTGTTGCAGGATGGCTTGCGGCTGGGCTGGCCGGCCATGCACGCACGGTTAGCCGAAGTGGACCCGCAGGCAGCCGAGCGCCTCAAACCCAATGACTCGCAACGCATTCAGCGCGCACTGGAAGTTTATGCGGTATCCGGCAAAACACTGTCGCAATTCTGGGCCGAGCAACAGACGGAACCGTTGCCGTATCACGTCGTTTCACTGGCTGTGTGTCCGACCGATCGCGCCGTACTGCACGAACGTATTGCCCTGCGCTTCCGGCAAATGCTGGAACAAGGCTTCGTTGACGAGGTCAGAACGCTGCATGCACGGGGCGATCTGAACGTGAATATGCCGTCGGTCCGCTGCGTGGGGTATCGCCAGGTATGGGACTATCTGGACGGCAAATATGATTATGAGGAAATGGTGGAGCGTGGCATCATAGCCACTCGCCAGTTGGCCAAGCGTCAGATTACCTGGTTACGCAGCTGGCCCGACCTGCACTGGCTGGATTCCGGAGATCGTAATCTTCTGCAATCTGCCTTGAAAATACTGCACACCAACGCCATATTTGATCTGCCGTCCTGACCGCACTGATGTTGCTGTGTTACTCCGGACGACAGGGGCTTACTTATCTTTTTTCGCTGTCCCCGTTTTGGACAGCACACCTATATTGAGGAGAACAACATGTCAAAAGGGCATTCCTTACAAGACCCTTACCTGAATCAGCTGCGCAAGGAACGTATTCCGGTATCCATCTTTCTGGTGAACGGCATCAAGCTGCAGGGCCAGATTGAATCCTTCGACCAGTTTGTGATTCTGCTGAAAAATACCGTCAGTCAGATGGTTTACAAACACGCTATTTCTACTGTTGTACCGTCCCGCAATGTGCGCATCCAACCGCTGGATGGCCAGAGCGAAGGTGATGACGACAGCGACGCTTAATTACTGCAGGAGCCGCTTTCTTGTTCTTTGAACGTCCCGATCACGGCGGCGAAACCGCAATACTGGTGCACATCGATTTCCCGGAAGGGGCGAACCGCGAAGATCTCAGCGAGTTTCAGGAGCTGGTGATTTCCGCGGGTGCCGATCCGGTGGGGTTGGTGACCACCAAGCGGGCTAAGCCCGATGCCAAAACCTTTATTGGTAAAGGTAAAGTGGAAGAAATTGCCGCTTTGCTGCGTCTGCACGATGCCCATCTGGTGATTTTTAATCACGCTCTCACCCCCAGCCAGGAGCGTAACCTGGAAAAAGAATTACAGGCGCGGGTGCTCGACCGCACTGGCCTGATTCTGGATATTTTTGCCCAGCGTGCCCGTACCCACGAAGGTAAGCTGCAGGTGGAACTGGCGCAGCTGGAATATCAGTCCACCCGACTTGTGCGCGGCTGGACTCACCTGGAACGGCAAAAAGGCGGTATTGGTCTGCGCGGCCCGGGTGAAACCCAGCTGGAAACCGACCGCCGGTTACTGCGAGAGCGGGTTAAAAACATTCATGCGCGGCTGGAAAAAGTACACGCCCAGCGCGACCAGAACCGGCGCGCCCGCAAGCGCTCTGATATTCCCGGTGTGGCCATTGTCGGCTACACCAACGCCGGCAAATCCACTCTGTTTAATACCCTGACCAGTGCCGAGGTGTATGCCGCCGATCAGCTGTTCGCGACCCTTGACCCGACCCTGCGCCGGTTGGCCATTGAGAATGTCGGTGAAGTGGTACTGGCTGATACCGTGGGCTTTATCCGACATTTGCCGCACAAGCTGGTGGAAGCCTTTCAGGCCACCCTGCAGGAAGCCGCCGAAGCCGATTTATTGCTGCATGTGATTGACTGCGCCGCCGCTGAGCGCGAAGGCAATGTTCAGCAGGTGGAGCTGGTGCTGAAAGAAATTGACGCCGATACCGTGCCGCAGCTGCGGGTGTACAACAAAATTGATCTGCTCGACCATGCCGAAGCGCGCATTGACCGCGACGATCAGGGGCGCCCGGTGGCGGTCTGGGTGTCGGCGCAGCAGCGGCTGGGGCTGGACTTACTGGCGCAGGCCTTGAGTGAGCTGCTGGGCAGCGAACTCTATTGCGGCGACATCCTCCTGCATCCGGCCGATGCCCGCTTACGGGCAATTCTTTACGAACTGGGTGCGGTGCAGCAGGAACGCTGCGAGGAAAATGGTGATATGGTAATCGCCCTGCGCTTACAGCTGCAGGATTTTAAACGCGCATTGTCCCGTGCTGGTGTGAACGAACAACGCTTTCTGGCGCCGGTGCGCGAAGCCTGGCATTAAGCCGCCTTCGTCTGCGCCGGCAAAATTGGGTATGATCCCGCACGCTGCCTTGCGGCAGACTGAATTAATGTGCCTGACTGGAGTGAACTATGGCCTGGAATGAGCCCGGCGGAAAGGGCAATCCGAATGATCCCTGGGGAAATAATAACCGCGGTGGTAACAACAACCGTGGTAATCAACCGCCGGATCTGGATGAAGCTCTGAAGCAGCTGATGGACAAACTGAACGGTTTGTTCGGTGGCGGCAAACGCAACAATAACAGCAACGGCGGCAACGCCGGTGGCAGCGGCGGTCTGTTTGGTATTGGGGCCATCGTGCTGGGCATCGTGCTGGTGTTCAACTCGGTGTATACCCTGGATGAGCAGGAGCGCGGTGTGGTGATGCGTCTGGGTAAATATCAGGAAACCGTTAACCCCGGTCTGCACTTCAAGTTACCGCTGCTGGATCAGGTGATTGCGGTCAATACCACCGCCGTACGGACGCTGGAAATCCGTGAGCGGATGCTGACCGAAGACGAAAATATCGTCGAAGTTGAGCTGAACGCTCAGTACCGTGTGGCTGATCCGGTGTCCTTTGCGTTACGTATTGAACAACCGGAACGTGCCCTGCAGGTAGCCGCTCAGAGTGCGCTGCGCCACGAAGTGGGCTCGGCCATTATGGATCAGGTGTTAACCGCTGGCCGGGCTGAACTGGCTGACCGCATTCAGATTCGTCTGCAGGATTATCTGGGCCGTTATCAGACCGGTATGGTGCTGACC
>JAEWQT010000263.1 GCA_023399105.1 Pseudomonadota bacterium
CATTGGCTTTGGCTTGTTCTTTACCAGCCTGGGCTTTCACTTTAACGCCATCCGCTTTAGCGCGGGCTTTACGCCATTTAGCAGTAAAGGCTGCAATGGCCTTGGCCAGATCGGCTTCGGCTTTGGCAGCCAGTTTGGCTTCAAACGCAGCAACGGCTTCCTGAGCTTTAGCAGCAACGGCTTCCGCTTTGGCTTCAATCTGTGCTGCTTTGGTGGCTACTTTAGCCGTGCGTACTGCGGCTTTCAGTGCCTGCAGTTTTTCTTTCTCTGCGCTTAATTTTGCGGCCGCTGCAGCACTGGCACGCTTGGTTGCCTGCGTAGTCGCTTTGGCTTTAGCCGCTTGTGCTTTGCTGGCAGCAGCAGCCACTTTGGCTTCCTGCTGATTAACTGCCTGCACGGCTTTTTCTTCTGCCTTTAATGCCGCCGCAACGACAGCAGGAACCACAGCAACAGTTTTAGCCGCTACTTTTGCTGCAGGCTTACGACCGCGCTTAGCCGGTGCTTTTTTTGGTCTGGCCATAAATATGATCCTCGGAGATTTTGCTATCTGGGCTTTCCTGCCGGCACGTTTTATTAATGTGCTCAGCTAACGCAAGCAATAATAGTATTTTTATTTAAGAAAACCAAAAAATATTATCGTTAAGGAAAACGATATGGGCATTAAAGACAATAACGGGGAGACAGCAACCAATAAAAGAATCCAGCTAATATCTCCACTGCTACCTGGCCATATCCTTAATGTCTTTTTAACTTATTGATTTTATTGATTTATAAACCATAACAGCGAAGAATAAAGAAAACGACCAACGCTGTTACCGGCATAAAAAAAGGGCCTGACGGCCCTTATTTATAAACACGGCGACCCAATCAGGCCAGTGCTTTCATCACCCGGTCGGTGATTTCCTGCAGCGAACCTACGCCAGCAACGTGCACGTACTGAGGTGCCGCAGCGCCCTTTTCAGCCTGCAGCTGCTTGTAGAAGCTGACCAGCGGTGCAGTCTGATCGTGATAAATGGCCAGACGCTTGCGTACGGTTTCTTCTTTATCGTCGTCACGCTGAACCAGATCTTCACCGGTTTCATCGTCTTTACCTTCCGCTTTCGGCGGATTATAAACAACGTGATAAACACGACCTGAACCCGGATGCACACGACGGCCGCTCAGACGTTTAACAATTTCTTCATCGGCGACGTCAATTTCAACCACATGATCAATGGTAACGCCGGCATCCAGCATGGCCTGAGCCTGAGGAATGGTGCGCGGGAAACCATCAAACAGAAAACCATTGGTGCAATCGGCTTGCTGAATTCGCTCTTTTACCAGACCAATGATGATCTCATCGGATACCAGACCACCGGTTTCCATAATTTCTTTTACTTTAAGGCCCAGCTCGGTACCGGCTTTAACAGCGGCACGCAGCATATCGCCGGTTGAGATTTGCGGAATGGCAAATTTTTCGCAGATGAACTGTGCCTGTGTACCTTTACCGGCACCGGGCGCGCCCAACAGAATTACGCGCATGCGCATACTCCTCGTGGTTAATGGAAACTGTCCGTCAGGTCAGAAAACTGTACAAATTTCGACCAGTCAGAAAAAAAAATAGGCCTAACCTTACTCCGTGGCGTGAACTTGCTCAAGAGATTGCATGAAAAATGCCGGGCAAGTCAGGCCAGACTTTAGTCTGGCCATGACCGGAAAAAGACGCCGAAGCCGCATGCTGTCTGGCCCCGGCCAATCTGCAGATTAACCGGTATTGCGCAGTCCGGCCGCAATACCGGCCATGGTTACCTTTAAAGCCCGCTCCACTTCGGTACTGATCACGTCCTGTTCCTGGCGTTCGCGGTACATCAGTTCAGCCTGCAGATAATGCAGCGGATCGGTATAAGGATTACGCACCTGCATAGACTGCTGCAGCGCCGTATTATTCTGCAGCAGATGATCCTGCTGCAGCACCTCTAAAACCCGTTGCCGGATATTATCCAGGCGTTGCCGCAAAACACTGCCCAGGGGTTGTAATTCCGCCTGCACCAGCCGCGCTTCGTAATACTGCACGATGGCGGTATCGGCTTTGGAAACCACCATTTCCAGCATATCAATGTAGGTGCGGAAGAATGGCCATTGCTGATACATGGTGCGTAATTCTTCCAGACCACCGTTATCAATCGCTTGTTGCAGGGCGCTATCAGACCCCAGCCAGGCGGGCAGCATTAAACGCATCTGGGTCCAGGCAAAAATCCACGGAATGGCCCGCAGCGATTCAATCCCACCACCACTTTTACGCCGCGCCGGACGGCTGCCCAGGGCTAATTTTCCTAATTCCTGCTCGGGCGTTGCGGCGCGGAAGTAGCGAACAAAATCCGGATTTTCCCGCACCATCGCCCGGTACGAAGCCACGCCGTCAGCGGCCAGTTGTTGCATCCGGTCACGCCAGGCCGGTAACGGCGGCTGCGGTGGTAATAAATTCGCCTCCAGCACCGCCGCCACATATATTTTCAGATTCAGCCGCGCCACATCGGGCAAACCGTATTTAAAACGAATCACTTCGCCCTGCTCGGTTACGCGTAAACCACCGCGCACCGAACCCGGTGGTTGAGCCAGAATGGCGCGGTGCGCCGGACCACCACCACGCCCGACACTGCCACCGCGACCATGGAATAAACGCAAACGAATGTCGTGATCGGCGGCGACGGCTGCCAAGGCTTCCTGCACCTGATATTGCGCCCACACGGCGGCCAGCTGGCCGGCATCTTTGGAAGAATCGGAATAGCCGATCATAATTTGCTGATGGCCCTGACAATAATTCCGGTACCAGTCCACCGACCAGAGTTTCTGCATCCGTGCCGGTGCCTGTTGCAGGTCATTCAGGGTTTCAAATAAGGGCACAATGGGCAGGTGATCGCGCACGCCACAAGCCTGTAATAACAGTGCCACTGCCAGAATATCGGACGGCTCGCCGGCCATGGAAATAATGTAACAGGACACCCCGTCACCGGCGTCACTGGCCAGCACCTGCATGGTGTCCAGCACTTCCTGAGTGTCTGCCGAAGGCTGCCACTGATTGGGAATTAACGGCCGCCGCGATGCCAGTTCACGCAATAAAAATTCCTGTTTTTCGCTTTCGCTCCAGTTCAGGTAATCGCCCCAGTTATACCAGGCACAGAGCTCGGCCAATACGGCACTGTGACGGGTCGACTCCTGCCGGACATCCAGTTTACCCAGGGTTAAACCAAAGCAGGCAATACGGCGCAGGGTATCCAGCAAATGACTGTTGGCGATGCGCTGCAACCCCACACTGACGAGGCTGTCGTAGCAATGCTGTAACGGCTGGCGTAAAGCCTCAGGGTCCAGCAATGGCTGGCGCTCACTGACCTGTCCACGGGCGCGTGCAGCCGCCCAGCTGCGGGTATCTTCCAGTTGCTGACGTAACTGATGCAGACAGCTGCGGTAAGGTTCGGCGCCGGTGTGCGGATACTGATGGCGGAATTCCGCACTGGCCTGGCTCATGGATAACTGCACAATTAACTGTTCAATATCGCGCAGGTATAAATCCGCCGCCATCCAGCGCGCCAGATACAGCACTTCCCGGGTGACCACCGAGGTTACATTGGGGTTGCCGTCACGGTCGCCGCCCATCCACGAAGAAAAGCGCACCGGCGCCGCCGTTAACGGTAAGCTGGTCGCGCCGCGTCGCTGCAGTTCGGCATCAAGATCGCGCAATAACGCCGGTACCGCATACCAGAGCGAATTTTCAATAACGGCAAAACCCCACTTGGCTTCATCGACGGCGGTCGGACGCACCTGGCGGATTTCATCGGTGTGCCAGATTTCGTCAATTAATTCGCCCAGCTGCTGCTCCAGGGCGGCCAGTTGCGGATGGTCATCGCGCAGGTCATCGCGTTGCTGTAATAAGCGGGCAATATTGTCGTATTTCTGAATTAGGGTGCGGCGGGTAATTTCAGTGGGATGAGCGGTTAAGACCAGTTCAATATTGGCGCTGGCAATCTGTTCACTGAGCGCCGCACCACCAATTCCCTGCTGCTGCAACCGGTCGAGCAGCTGCGTGAACATGGCATCGGCATCATCACTGCCTGCTGCCTGACGGCGCCAGCTGACGCTGTGTTGCTGCTCGGCAATATTGGCCAGATTTAAAAACTGATTAAAACCACGCACCACCGGTACCAGCGACTGGTCGGATAAATTCTGCAATAACTGCAGCAGGGTATCGCGTTCGGCGCTGGCGCCGCTGCGGGCTTTTTTGGCTTGTTTGCGGATCTGCTCAATCTGCTCCAGCATGGCCGCACCATACTGGTCACCGATGGTTTGCCCTAACAGGCTGCCCAGAATCCGGACTTTATCACGCAGTACCGGATCGAGTTGCTGTGTTGCTGTCTGACTCATAACCCACTCCCCACATTGATGGTTTCAGTGTGGAGAAAAATCGGATGAGTGCAAGTGAAAACGCCGTTTTAAAACACTGCTGCCAGAAGGGCACGACAGCAGACCGGCAACGGCCGTAAAAACCGGATCAGCAGCCCTGTTTTTTCGCCAGCTGCCAGGCCGCTTCCATACTGGCCGGAGTGGCTTTATTCCAGCCGCCCTGCTGCGCCACCTGTTCTTCCACCACGGCAAAGCGCTGATAAAAGCGCTGATTAGTACCGCGTAGCGCCACTTCCGGGTTGACCTGCAGGTGGCGGGCTAAATTGGTGACGGCAAATAACAGATCACCAATTTCTTCTTCCAGCCGCTGTGGGTCGCGGCCCGGCAATTCGGCTTCCACTTCCGCCAGTTCTTCATGAATTTTGGCCACCACACCCTGAATATTGTCCCAGTCGAAGCCGACCGAGCCGGCTTTCTTCTGCAGTTTTACCGCCCGGCTCAGGGATGGCAGGGTGACGGGCACATCATCCAGCAGGCGCTCCGGGGCGCTGGGTTTACCGGCTTTTTCCTGTTGTTTAATGGCGTCCCAGTTGGCATTAATCTGCGCTTCCTCCGGCGTAATGCCCGGCTCGCGTTCGCTGTGCAGGGTACCATCAGGAAAGACATGCGGATGCCGGCGGATTAATTTTTCCACCAGCCGGTGAATAATGGAGTGCAGGTTAAATAATTGCTGCTCATCCGCCATCTGGCCGTAAAAAATTACCTGAAATAACAGATCACCCAACTCTTCTTCCAGATGCGACCAGTCCTGCCGCTCAATGGCGTCGGCCACTTCATAGGCTTCTTCCAATGTGTGCGGCAAAATGCTGGCAAAATCCTGTTTTAAATCCCACGGGCAGCCGCTGCGCGGATTACGCAGGCGGCGCATCAGGTAAAGTAAATCGTCCAGGCTGTACATCAGCGCGCTCCGGCCCGTACCCGGCGGGCTGAAATAACATTGGGCAGCTGGGCGATGCGGGTCATCAGACGGCCGAACCGCTCCAGACTTTCCACTTCCACCGTCAGCTGCATGCTGGCGGTATTTTCACCCTGATTGGACGAGGTATTTACCGACGTCACATTCACCCGTTCATTGGCCAGCAAAGCGCTGACATCGCGCAGCAAACCGGTACGGTCATAGGCCTGAATCAGCATATCCACCGGATAGGTACGGTTGGGTTTATTGCCCCAGCTCACCTGCAACACCCGCTGCGGCTCCATGACTTCCAGGTGCAATAAATTATCGCAGTCGCTGCGGTGAATGGTGACACCACGCCCCTGGGTGACATAACCACGGATATCATCGCCCGGCACCGGCTGGCAGCATTGCGCCAGCAGGGTCACCAGATTACCAACGCCCTCAATATAAATATTGTTGTCGTTGGCTTTGCGGTCCGGTTCCGGTTTACGCAGCAGCGGTAATTCCTGCTGGGTCTGACCGGTATCGGCCCGCCGCAGCACGGCGGTAACAATCTGACCAACGCGCAAATCACCGGCACCAATGGCAGCGAACATATCGTCGACCGATTTCATGTTCATATCGCCAGCGATTGGCGTCAGTGGTTCATTGGCCAGATCCAGACG
>JAEWQT010000271.1 GCA_023399105.1 Pseudomonadota bacterium
CCTGGGCCTGTTCAACCTGCCCTACGTCGGCGAACAAACCCCTCTGGTGCCGAAAATCAAAGGCCGCGGCCCGGTGACCAGCACTCGCCAGATCCGCTACCTGGTGCAGAGCTGCTTTGATGCTTCCTATGAACGGATGCGGGCGAACGGACTGGAAGATGAAGCGCAGGAGCTGAGAGTAGCGACCGTGCACTGGCTGCGGCACACCGGCATTTCTGAAGACGTAAAATTCCGCCCCAAAGAGCATGTTAAGGAAGATGCCGGCCATGCCAGTATGGCCACCACCGACCGCTACATTGATACCGAAATGCGCGAGCGCCACGCCAGCGCTCGTTTCAAGAAACTCAAGCCGGAGCTGTAACACCGGATTTTTTGTTTCAGTGCATGTACTGCCCGCAATGCGGACATTGCCCGGCCGGGCGGATAAAGACAGATTGAAAACCTGTATAACACACTGATGACGAAGCCTGTTGGTGCCAAGATGGATTACTGAGCGTGGCTCGCTTTGCCTGTCAGCCAACGGTCATTGCGGCTTATCCGCAGTCACCACTGGGTTAAAGATGATCAGCCGGCCGATCTGTTTTATAATTCGCGCCCTTTTTTTGCCGCTGGCCACCCTGCCTTATGAAGTTCGTTATCAAGCTGTTCCCGGAAATCACCATCAAATCCATGAGTGTGCGCAAGCACATGACCAAAATCCTGCAGCAGAACTTGCGTACGCTGTTCCGCCGCTATGAGATTTCGGCCGATGTGCAGAATCGCTGGGACAGCCTGATTGTGATTGTGAACCGCACCGATGACGCCAGCCGCCGCCGCGCCATTCAGATCCTGTCGCACACACCGGGTATTGCCGGAGCGCTGGAGATCAGCGAATACAATTTCAGCACCCTGGACGAGGCCTACCAGCGCGTGCGTGATGCCTACCGCGAACAGGTGGAAGGCAAAACCTTTTGCGTGCGCATCAAGCGCAACGGCGACCATGATTTCACCTCGCATCAGGCCGAGCAGTACATGGGCGGCGGCTTTCTGAAAGAAACCGGCGCGCTGAAAGTGGACCTGCACAACCCGCAAGTCACCGTACTGGCGGAATTACGCAATGACAAAGTGCAGGTAGTGAAGCAGACCATCAAGGGGCTGGGCGGCTACCCGCTGGGCAGTCAGGGCGAAGTGCTGTCGCTAATTTCCGGTGGTTTTGACTCCACCGTGGCCAGTTACCTGATGAACCGGCGCGGTCTGAAAACCCATTTCTGCTTTTTTAACCTGGGTGGCAGCGCCCATGAAATCGGCGTTAAGCAGGTATCGCACTATCTGTGGAGCCAATACAGCGAAAGCCATCGGGTGAAATTCGTCACTGTGCCCTTCGAGGCCGTAGTGACCGAGATTCTGCAGCACGTCGACACCAGCCAGATGGGCGTCGTGCTGAAGCGTATGATGCTGCGCGCCGCCTGCCGGGTGGCCGACAGCATGCATATTCCGGCGCTGGTCACCGGCGAAGCGGTGGCGCAGGTGGCCAGCCAGACCATTACCAATCTGGCCGTTATCGACCAGGTAGCTGACCGCATGGTGCTGCGCCCGCTGGCAGCCATGGATAAGCAGGACATCATCGACATCGCCCGCCGCATCGGCACCGAAAGCTTCGCTGCCAGCATGCCGGAATACTGCGGCGTGATTTCGGTTAACCCCACCACCGTCGGTGACCGCCGCAAGGTGGAAGACGCCGAAGCCAAATTCAATATGGAGGTGCTGGAGCAAGCCATTGCCGCAGCCCGCATTGAGCGTATTGATGATGTGCTGAGCGGTACGGAAAGTGGCCTGGAGAATGTGCAGATTATCAGCACGCCGTCGGTAACCGATGTGATCGTGGATATCCGCCATCCGGCCGAAGCCGCCGATGCCCCGCTGGTACTGACCAACAACCCGGTCATTACCGTGCCCTTCTATGAGCTGGAACAGCGTGTTAAAGGTCTGGTTAACGACTACCCGGGCCGCCGTATCCTGCTGTATTGCCAGAAAGGCACCATGAGCAAAATCCACGCTCATCATCTGAACGACGCCAAGCGCGGCGATTTTGCGGTGTTTATGGAAGTCTGAGCGTCAGCAGTATTTGATCGCGCCAATAAACAGGGCCTCAGATGAGGCCCTGTTTATTGGTGCATTCCTGGTGCCGCGGTCAGAAGCCGGCCGCCAGCTCAACGCGCAGGCTGCGCCCCGGCGCGGCGATAAACCCGCTGTCGATATAGTCTTCATCCAGCGCATTGCTCAGGGCGACCGCCCAGTGCCAACCATCCCGCTGCTGCTTAACGCCCAGATCCCATAAGCGGTAACCGGCCTGATCGTAGCGTTCTTCGTACTTGTACAGCGAGGTCAGGGTCAGCTGCGGCAGCACTTCGTAAGCCAGCGTCAGAATGGCCTGGTGACGCAGCTGCGACTGCGTATAACGGGCCTGCGGATACTGATTGGTAAAATCCTGATCCAGCCAGGTGTAGCTCAGCGACACTTTTTGCCAGCCCTGCTGCGCCAGTAAGGCACTGGCGTCCACTTCAATATCGGCGCCACGGGTATCAATGGCGCGAATGTTCCGTGCGGTGTAGTGGCTGATATTGCTGTCGATATCCTGCTGCGAGCGGGTGTAGTCAATGGCATCTTCCGTATCGCGGGTAAATACCGCCAGCCGCGTTTGCACCCCAGCCAGATTCAGCCGCGCCCCCAACTCGGCGCTGGTGGTCTGTTCCGGTTTAACCAGCGGGTTGCCTTTGTTGGCAGCCTGACTCAGATACAGGTCGTTCATGGTCGGCACCCGCACGCTTTTACCGCCATTCAGGTACAGCTGGTGGACGCCTAACGACAGGGTCAGCCCCAGTACCGGCAAGCTGTACGAATCCCCATCGTCATAAGTCAGGTACGACCAGCTGCCGGCCAGCTGGACCGGGCCGGCGTCGTAGTGGCCATAGACGAAGGCGCTGTCGTAGTTGCGCTGATGCTGATTGCCGGTAATCGAGGTGCTGTCGATCTCTTCACGGTTGTGTTCATAACCCAGCGCCAGCTGCTGACTCAGCCGGTAACGCAGGCGCGCCTGCAAGGCATCGGTCTGATGTGCTGAGGGCGCAAAACTCAGGTAGTAAAAACGGTCATCGTGCTGGCGGTAGTTCAGCGCCACATCCACACCCTGCCCGCTGTTAAGGCGCACATCATGGGTCAGGTACGCATGGCGCTGAATGGTGTGTTCATTGGCGCGGGCACTGGCAGGGCCATAAAATCCTTGCGCACCAAAGGCTTTGTCGACGTAGCCCAGCCCCAGCACCGTGCTGTGCTGCTGGCCCTGATAACTGAGGCGATAATTGCACTGACGGGTTTTATAGCCCAGATCGGCACCCTCGATATAGCTGTCGGCCTGCTGTTGCTGAGCGGCAACAAAATGGCTCCAGTGGCCGGTGGTTTTGCCCAGACTGATAACACCGCGACGAAAATCATCACGGCCCGCTTCGGCCTTAATACCCGCTGCCCGGCCATTGTCGCTATCCACCTGCTTGCGCGTCACCAGATTAATCACCCCGGCATTGCCGTTGGGGCCGTATTGCCCGGCACCCGGGCCACGGACGATTTCAATGCGTTCGATATCTTCCAGCACCACCGGTAAATCAAAGTTGTGGTGGCCGGTCTGCGGGTCGTTCATACGCACGCCATCGAGCAGAATCAGCGTCTGCTCATAACCGGCGCCGCGAATGCCAAGGTCCACCTGGGTACCGCCGCTGCCACGCTGGCGCACATCCAGCCCACCGACCCACTCCAGTGCATCGGCAATATTCATGACCGGCAGGCGTTCAATGTCACTGCGTTCCAGCACCTCAACGGCAAAGGCCTGCTCGGCAATGCTGTGGCTGAACAGCTGACCACTGACCTGCTGGGTGTCCAGCCGCAAGGCGTCTGTCTGCGCCATGGCAACGGGTGTGGCCAGCAGTGCGGCGGCTAACCAGGATGGGGTAAATGCTTGCATAAGAATTCCCTGAGTCGTTCGTAATGGCGCGCATTCTGGTGGGCGCGGCCTGCGTGGTAAACCAGAACAACTTATCGCGGTAATCAGCCGTTTGTTTTTTGCGCAATGGTAAATCCTGACCCCGCGCCCACTGGCTGGTATGATGGCGGGCTTTGAAAAACAGAACAGGAACGCCCATGACCATCACCGTTATCAGCTTCAACATCAATGGCATCCGCGCCCGCCCTCATCAGCTGCAGGCGATTCGCGAGCAGTACGATCCGGACATACTGGGCCTGCAGGAAACCAAAGTGCAGGACAGCGAATTTCCGTTGGCCGATGTGCAGGCGCTGGGCTTT
>JAEWQT010000313.1 GCA_023399105.1 Pseudomonadota bacterium
GGCCATCCGGGTGATGATCATGGGTATTCCGAACGTCGGTAAATCTACTCTTATCAATGCCCTGGCCGGCCGCTATGTGGCCAAAACCGGTAACGAACCGGCGGTTACCAAAGCCAACCAGATGATTGACCTGAAAAACGGCATCGTGCTGTCCGATACGCCCGGCATCCTGTGGCCCAAGTTTGAAAACGAACAAAGTGGTTACCGGCTGGCCGCCAGCGGCGCGGTAAAAGATACCGCCATGGAATACGAAGATGTGGCCGTACATGCGCTGGACTATTTGCTGGACGCTTACCCGCAACAGCTCAGCGAACGTTTCCGTTTTAAACAGCAGCCGGAAACCGCCAGCCTCGCCCTGCACGAAATCGCCGCCCGTCGTGGTTGTCTGAAACCCGGTGGCGTTGCCGATCTGCATAAGGCAGCCGAATTGTGTCTGCATGAACTGCGGGCGGGAAAAATCGGCCGGATTTCACTGGAAAACCCGGCCACCGTAGAGGCCGAACTGGCCGAGCTGGAAGCCCGTCGGCTGGCTGAAGAAGCCGCTAGGGCTGCGGCTGAATCACCTGATAAACCTGGCTGAAGGTCTGCCACTGCGGATCTTCATCAGCCACCACTTCAATAGGGTATAAACCGTCGCTGGTGGGAATGCTGTCCAGCGCCTGTTTAAAACGTTCCAGATCGCGGGCATAAATAATCCATTGGTTGACCCCGGCGTGGGTAATCACCATCAAAATCAGGGCATTCTCTTCCGCTTCCGCCTGCCGTTGCAGGTGTTCACTGAAGGTTAAAATAGCGCTCTGTTCGCTTAACGCCGGAAAGCCGGTGCTGTCGTCGGTGGTTGCCGCGTTCCAGGCAATCTGCACACAGATTGGATAATCACCGGCGTCTTTGGCCAGCGCCCAGTCTTCGCGGTATTGAATGCTGATGGGCTTATCGTGCAACGTTCCCGATGCACGCACCCAACGGTTGTTCGCCAGCATGGCTTATTCCTTTTGGTTACGATGATTCCAGATTAATAGAAATTATCGTAAATGCCAAAGCCATGCTGCAGCCAGATGGCAGAACAGCTGATTTACAGCAGGTTCAGCGGTAATTTCAGGTATGAAACACCGTTGGCTTCCGGCTGCGGGAAAGCACCGGCGCGGATATTCACCTGTAACGACGGCAAAATCAGGCGTGGCATATCCAGAGTGGCGTCACGCCGGGTGCGCAGCGCAATAAACTCGTCGCGGTTAATGCCAGTACGCACATGAATATTGGCGGCTTTCTGCTCGGCCACCGTACAACGCGAACTCATCGGCCGTTCCGCAGGCGGATAATCGTGGCACAGGTGCAGTACCACCTCATCACCCAGCGCCAGCAAACGCTGAATAGAATCGTACAGGGTACCGGCATCACCACCGGGAAAATCGCAGCGGGCGGTGCCGACATCGGGCATAAACAACGTATCACCAACAAACACATCCTGGCCGTTCACCACATAACTGATGCAGGCCGGAGTATGACCGGGGGTATTCATCACCCGGATCAGGCTGTTACCCAACGCCAGTTCGTCCCCTTCCCCCAGCAGCAAATCAAACTGGTGGCCATCGGCCTGAAAGCGCTCATCTTCGTTAAAGATTTTGCGGAAGGTTTCCTGCACCTGCACGATGGGCTTGCCAATGACCACCCGGGCACCGCTCTGACGGCGAATATAATCGGCACTGCTCAGATGGTCGGCATGCGCGTGGGTCTCCAGTACATACTGCAAGTTCAGGCCCTGGTTACGGATTTGCGCCAGTATCTGATCGGCGGATACCGTCGAGGTACGGCCGGACTTCTGATCAAAATCCAATACCGGATCAATAATGGCACTGCAGCCGGTGGCGGTATCAGTCAGCACATGAGTGTAGGTCGAGGTGTCTTCATGCAAAAAACTGGTGATGGTCACTGCGCTCATTACTGTTGCTCCGTATCCTGATGTCAGCCGATTATATTAGTACATTCTTATTTAGCAATATTCGATATACAATACCTGACTTATCGGTACGATGCGGAGTGGGTTTATGACCACCAATATCAGTCTGCCTTCTTCCGGCAGCGACCACGCAGCCCTGGCAGAACACCGGCAACAGGCGGTGCGTCTGCTGAAAGCCCTGGCCAATGAGCACCGACTGAATATCCTTTGCTGTCTGCGCGAAGGGGAAGTCTCAGAGGGGGAACTGGCGCGCCGCCTGCCACTGAGCCAATCGGCGTTATCACAGCATCTGGCCTGGTTGCGCAGCGAGCATCTGGTCGCCACCCGCCGCCATGCACAAACCATTTATTACCAACTGTGCGATAACAAAGCCGAACGTATTATTACCGTGCTGAACAGTCTGTACTGCGGCATTAACCCTGACGGAGCGCCTCATGCGGCTGACTAACACCTTGCAGAATTATCGCCGCGACTGGCTCAGCGCCGACCTGACCGCTGGTTTGATTGTGGCCATTCTGATTACCCCGCAGGCCATTGCTTACGCCATGCTGGCCGGCATGCCGCCGCAAGCCGGTTTATACGCGGCGTTGTTGCCGGTTATTGTATATGCCCTGCTCGGCACCAGCCCGGTGCTGGCAGTCGGCCCGGTGGCGATTATCTCGTTAATGACCTTTGAAGCCCTGCAGCCACTGGCCAGCCCCGGCGGCAGCGAATACATGACGCTGGCAGCGGGTTTGGCACTGCTTACCGGTTTATTCCTGCTGCTGTTTTTTCTGGTTGATCTGGGACGCTGGACCAACTTTATCAGCCATTCGGTCATTTCGGCCTTCACCAGTGC
>JAEWQT010000027.1 GCA_023399105.1 Pseudomonadota bacterium
GAGGCGCTGATGTTTGGCAGTTTAATAATGTTGGCTTCAGGCTTATTAGCCAGCTCACCCAGTTCCGCCAGCGCATCGGCAATGCGCTGATCCTCTTTCAGGTATTCAGGGAATGCCGCCAGAATACGGCCAGACAATGAAATATCACGGGTTTCAACAGCAATGCCTGCCGATTGAGTGAATGCCTGAATGATCGGCAACAGAGAGTAAGTGGCCAGTGCTGGCGCTTCGTCAGTCTCTGTGTAGATGATTTTGGGGATAAGGTCGGACATTCTGACTCCTGATTCGTTCGGTTGCTGTGGCGCAAGGCCGTGAGAGGGATCGCTTGTGGCCATCCGATTACGCTAAACTCACCGGCCTGTCGGGTGCTGCACCGGCCTTGCGGTACAGCGCGGAGGTTGCCTCCGCCAATTCTGGTGCCGCCCTTGTTGGAGCTGGCGGCGGTAATTTGTAGTTTTTCTACAAAAAAAGCAAGCTAGACAAAAGAATTAGTAGTTTTCTTACAGAACCCTTTTTCCCTCCGGAGTATCCAGCCCAAATCCATGGCCAAGCTGATTCTGCTGAATAAACCTTTTAACGTTTTGTCACAGTTTAGTGACTCATCCGGACGCTGCACATTAAAGGCCTGTATTGACCTGCTCGGCGTCTATCCGGCTGGCCGTCTGGACTACGATTCAGAAGGCCTGCTGTTGTTAACCGATGACGGGCGCCTGCAGGCTCAAATCGCTGACCCGCGCCATAAAATGGAAAAAACCTACTGGGTTCAGGTAGAAGGCATTCCGGACGAATCGGCTCTGCAGGCCCTTCGCGATGGCATAACCTTAAATGACGGCCGCACCCGACCGGCTCAGGTGCGGCAGCTGGAACCGGCCCCACTGCTATGGCCACGCAACCCACCGATCCGCCAGCGCAACAATGACATCACCAGCTGGCTGGAAATCCGTATTAAAGAGGGGCGCAACCGACAGGTACGCCGCATGACCGCCCATGTCGGCCATCCAACCCTTCGGCTGGTACGGGTGCAGATAGGCCCCTGGAGACTGGACAACCTGCAACCCGGTGAATATCACCAGCTGGAAATTCATTTGCCGGCCGCACCCCCGAAGTCGCCATCAACCCGTCCTCACAAAACCGCCGGCAAAGCCAGAACAAGAGGCTCGCGCAACGGCCCACGCCGGTCGCGTTAATTTGAGCCAACGCCCTGCTTTCAGGTAAACTCCCGCCCTTCGTCTTACACCGGAACTGTCATGTCTGAACGCTGGACACCCCATGCTACTGTTGCCACCGTGGTTGAACACAACGGCCGCTTTCTGATGGTTGAAGAACTCGCTCATGGCAGCACACCGGTCATCAATCAGCCGGCCGGGCATATCGAAGCCAACGAAAGCATTGTTGACGCCGCCCGCCGTGAAACCCTGGAAGAAACCGGCTGGGAAGTCGAACCGGTCGCCCTGGTCGGCCTCTATACCTACACGGCCCCGGCCAATGGCGTCACTTACCATCGTTATTGCCTGCAAGCCCGGGCCATCCGCCAGCTTGAGAACGCCACCCTGGACGACGGCATTATCGGCCCACGCTGGATGACGCTGGACGAACTGGAACAAAGCACACAGCTGCGCAGCCCGATGGTACTGACCTGTGTTAAAGATTACGTGGCCGGCAAACGCTTCCCGCTGGACATTATTGTTGAGCACCCATAATGAAAAACCCTGCTGAAACCAAAGTAATCGTCGGCATGTCCGGCGGTGTCGATTCTTCCGTGTCGGCCTATCTGTTAATGCAACAGGGCTATCAGGTCGAAGGTCTGTTCATGAAGAACTGGGACGAAGACGACGGCACGGAATACTGCACCGCCAAAGAAGATCTGGCCGATGCTCAGCAGGTGTGCGACAAACTCGGCATCAAACTGCATCAGGCTAACTTTGCGGCCGAATATTGGGATAACGTCTTTGAGTATTTCCTGGCCGAATACAAAGCCGGACGTACGCCGAATCCCGACATTCTGTGCAACCGCGAAATCAAATTCAAAGCCTTCCTCGAATACGCCAAAGTGCTTGGGGCCGATCTGATCGCCACCGGTCATTATGTCCGGCGCCGCGATGACGATGGCCAGACGCTGCTGCTGAAAGGTCTGGATCCGAACAAAGATCAAAGCTACTTCCTGCACGCCGTGGGTGGCAACGAAATCGCCCAAACCCTGTTCCCGGTCGGTGAGCTGGAAAAGCCCGAAGTGCGCCGCATCGCCGAACAGCAAGGGCTGGTCACCGCCACCAAAAAGGACTCCACCGGTATCTGTTTTATCGGCGAGCGCCGGTTCCGCGACTTTCTGAAGCAATATCTGCCGGCACAACCCGGTGTTATTGAAACCGACAGCGGTGATGTAATCGGCGAGCATCAGGGCCTGATGTACCATACTCTGGGGCAACGTCAGGGATTGGGCATTGGTGGTTTATCCGGCCACTCCGACGATCCATGGTTTGTCGCCGGCAAAGATCTGGAGCGCAATGTTCTTATTGCGGTGCAGGGCAAAAATCACCCGCTGCTGTTTAAAGAGTGGCTGACCGCCAGCCAGATCTTCTGGGTCAACGATGAGCCGGCGCTGCCGCTGCGCTGCACCGCCAAAGTACGTTACCGTCAGGACGATCAGCCCTGTCTGGTCGAAGCCTTACCTGAAGGTGGCTATCGGGTTACCTTTGACCAGCCGCAACGCGCCATTACCCCCGGCCAGTCGGTGGTGTTTTATCTGGATGATGTGTGCCTGGGTGGCGGCGTGATAGAACACACCGGCAATTGTCTGGCTGAAGGAGACACAGAGTGAACAAGTCTCTTCTGCAACAGGTAACGGCACTGGCAGCGGTGATTCAGGCAGCCACATTAGTGGAGCAACTGGCCCGCAGTGGTGATATCGCAGCGGCAGAATCCGAGCCGTTATTACAGGCACTGTTTATACAAACGCCAGAGCAATTTGAAGACGTTTACGGCGATCCCGCCAGCCGGCTGAGCAGTGGCTTAAATAATTTGCAGGCCATCTTCGGCCAACCGGGACGCGGCATCAGCCCGGATGTTACCCGCTACGCCTTAAGCCTGCTGCATCTGGAACGCAAACTGCGGCAGAATCCGGAGATGCTGGCTGAGCTGGGCCGCGGCATTCAGACCGCGGCACGCCAGGCTGAGCATTTTGGTGTTGGCCATGAAAACACCATTGCTGCACTGGCGGATCTGTACAAGCACACCCTCAGCAACCTGAGTTTCCGCATTCACGTCACCGGCAATCCGTCTTTTCTACAGAATCCGCATACCGCCAATCGTGTGCGCGCCCTGCTGCTGGCCGGGATCCGCGCCGCCATTTTATGGCGTCAGGCCGGAGGCCGGCGCTGGCATCTGCTGTTCAAACGTGGCGCCTGCCTGAAAGCCAGTGAATGGCTGCAACAACAGCGGGATGTCTGAGATGGCGGTGAACCGTACTTTCTCGACCGCCCCGATGATGGATTGGTCTGACCGCCACTGCCGGATGTTCTGGCGCCAGCTGACAAAGAACTCTCTGCTGTACAGTGAAATGGTTACCACCGGTGCTCTGCTGCATGGCCAGCGCGAGCGGTTTCTGCAGTACAGCGACGCGGAGCACCCCATTGCCTTACAGCTGGGCGGCAGTGACCCCAAAGCCCTGGCAGAGTGTGCGCGCTTTGCCGAACAGTGGGGTTACGATGAGGTCAATCTGAACGTCGGCTGTCCCAGCGACCGGGTACAGAACAACATGATCGGCGCCTGTTTAATGGCCCATCCGCAGCTGGTAGCCGACTGCCTGAGCGCCATGCGCGATGCCTGCAGTATTGATGTGACAGTGAAACACCGTATTGGCATTGATGATCAGGACAGCTACGCCCAGCTGTGTGATTTTGTCGGCACCGTGGCCCAAAGCGGCTGCACCACCTTCATTGTGCACGCCCGCAAAGCCATTCTGCAGGGCTTATCGCCGAAGGAAAACCGCGAAATTCCGCCGCTGAAATACGACGTGGTGTATCAGCTGAAACGCGATTTTCCACAGCTGGAAATCATCCTGAACGGCGGCATCACTACCCATGAACAATGCGCAGCACACCTGCAGCACGTCGATGGCGTCATGCTGGGCCGCGAGGCCTACCATAACCCCTGGATTCTGGCCGAGGCCGATCAGCGCTATTTCAACGCGACTGCCAATCCGGCTGTCGACCGCATCAGCGCCATCCATGCCTTTTTTCCCTACATTGAACAACAGCTCAGCCAAGGTGCTACCCTGCACCACATTACCCGCCACATCCTTGGTTTGTTCAATGGCCTGCCCGGTGCGCGCCAGTTCCGCCGCCATCTGAGCGAACATGCCACCCGCAAAGGCGCTGGCACCGACGTACTGGAACAAGCACTGAGTCGCCTGACCGAACCGGCCTGACCTTTCAGGCCGCGCCTTATCTTGTGTGCTTAAGCCGTTGTCTTGCCTCAGTTTTCAGCCTTTGCACGGATTGACCTTAGCCACCGCTTGCGACACTCTAGGCAGCATCCGGCCGCGCTGACGGCCTGTTATTTTTTTACCGCACTGCGGTTATACCAACAATGGATCTGCTATGAACAAACTGGACGCCTTACGCTCCATGACGGTGGTGGTGGCCGACACCGGTGACCTGGAAGCTATACGCCGCCTGCGCCCGCAGGATGCCACCACCAACCCCTCACTAATTCTGAAAGCCGCCCAACTGCCGGCTTACCAGCCATTACTGCAGCAATCCGTGCGCTGGGCGCAACAGGCCAGTAACAGCGACAGCCTGGTGGATAACGCCAGCGATAAACTGGCGGTGAGCATTGGCTGTGAAATTCTGCAGGTGATTCCCGGCCTGATTTCCACCGAAGTGGACGCCCGCCTGTCCTACAACACCGAAGCAACCCTGGCCAAAGCGCGTAAGCTCATAGCTCTTTACGAGGCCGAAGGCATCAGCCGCGAGCGCATTCTGATTAAAATCGCCTCTACCTGGGAAGGCATTCAGGCCGCCCGCCAGCTGGAACAGGAAGGCATCCATTGCAACCTGACGCTGCTGTTTAACTTCACTCAGGCGGTGGCCTGCGCTGAAGCCGGCGCTACCCTGATCTCGCCCTTTGTTGGCCGCATTCTTGACTGGCACAAAGCCCAGCAGCCAGACGCCGATCTCAGTGGCGATAACGACCCTGGCGTACAGTCGGTCAGCCAGATTTATCAGCATTACAAAAACCACGGCTACCAGACGGTGGTGATGGGCGCCAGTTTCCGCAACCGTGGTGAAATTGAAGCGCTGGCGGGCTGCGACAAAC